>DAIMZU010000216.1:0-5447 GCA_036733845.1 Ramlibacter sp. | reverse complement strand
GCGAGCCGGTGCGTGGGCGGGACATCGCGCAGCAGGGCGGGCGCGTGGTAGTAGCCGCTGGCCGGTGCGCCATCGACCACCTGACCCTGGGCGACCAGCGGGATGCCGCTGTCCCGGGCCTCGGCCAGGAAGCCCCGCACGCGCTCCTGCTGGGTCTGGCGGATCAGGGGGCCGCAGTCGAGATCCATCGTCGCCGGGCCGACGCGCAGCGCGGCGAAGGCACGGCCGACGCGCTCGAGCAGCGGCTCGTAGAGGCTCTGCTGCACCAGCAGGCGCGAGCCCGCCGAGCAGGTCTGGCCGGCGTTCTGTACGATGGCGTTGACCACGGCCGGCAGCACTTCATCGAGGTCAGCGTCTTCGAAGACGATCTGCGGGCCCTTGCCGCCGAGTTCCAGCGTGACCGGGCAATGGCGCTCGGCCGCGACCTGCTGGATGAGGGTGCCCACGCGCGGGCTGCCGGTGAAGCTGATGTGGTCCACCCCCGGGTGGCGCGCCAGCGCGTCGCCGACTTCGTGGCCGAAGCCCGTGACGATGTTGATCGTGCCGGCCGGGAAGCCGCACTCGGCCGCGATCTGCGCCACGCGGATCAGGGACAGGCAGGCGTCCTCGGAGGGCTTGACCACGCAGGCATTGCCTGCGGCCAGTGCGCCGCCGACGCTGCGCCCGAAGATCTGCATCGGGTAGTTCCACGGGATCACGTGGCCAGTGACGCCGTGCGGTTCACGCCAGGTCAGCACGGTGTAGCCAGGCTGGAAGGGAATGGTCTCGCCGTGCAGCTTGTCGCAGGCGCCGGCGTAGTACTCGAAGTAGCGCACCAGGGCCAGCGCGTCGGCGCGGGCCTGGCGCGTCGGCTTTCCGCAGTCGCGCTGCTCCAGCGCGGCGAGTTCGTCGACGTGCTCGGCCAGGCGCTGCGACAGCGTCATCAGCATGCGGCCGCGTTCGGATGCGCTCATACGGCCCCAGGGGCCCTCGAAGGCCCGGCGCGCCGCATGCACGGCGCGGTCGACGTCATCGGCGGTCCCGCGCTGGATTTCGTCGAACACCTGCCCGTCCGACGGGTCGATGACGGGCAGGGTGCGGCCGTCGCTGGACGGCTGGGCTTCGTTGGCGATGAAGTGGAACTGCATGGGCGTATTTTGCCCCGGGCTGCCTGCAGGCCGCCGCGCGGCCCCGCAATCAGGTCACTGCGGTGTAGCGATCGGCATGGACTGCCAGCCAGCGTCTGGATGCCACGTCGTCATGCTGCGCCGGACTGAAGTCCTCGCGCAGGTAGTCGCGCCAGGGCGCGCGCAGGCATCGCACGAGCCCCTGGGGGCCGAACAGGTGGATGAATGCGCTGCGCCAGGTCGCGCGCCGCCACAGCGTGCGGTCTCGCCGGAGGTTGGAGAGCGTTTGCCGCAGGGCCTCCGAGACCAGCAGCCAGGTGACGCGCCGGAACCAGCGCACGCGCCAGGCATGGTCACCCCCCAGCGCCCGGTACAGGTCGAAGGCGACGCTGCGGTGCTCGGCCTCCTCGGCGCTGTGCCATAGCCACAGCGTGGCCAGGCGCTCGTCCTGGTGGCCCAGGACCTCTGGGTGATGCAGCAGCCAGTTGGCGAGCAGGGCGGTGAAGTGCTCGTAGGCGGCGGTCGCGGCAAGCCGGTGGCGGACGTCCTTGCCCTCGAGCACCTTCTGGCGCTCCAGCGCGCGCGGCCCCCAGCCGTTGCGAAGGCCCAGGTGCTCGAGGTGCGCGTTGTACAGGCCGTGCAGCCGCCGGTGCGTCGCCTCCTGGCCGACGAACCCGCGCACCGGATCGGCGAACTGCGGCCTGCATTCGGCGGGCAGGGCGGCGAAGCCGTCACGCACGGCATCGATGAAGAACTGCTCGCCGACCGGGAAGCTCATGGACAGCGCATTGAACAAGGCCGTCCGGAACGGATCGCCGTCGCACCAGTGGCGCGCGATCGGCGCTTCCATGTCGACCAGCAGGCGCCGCACGGGGAGGTGGGTCATGGGCGGGATGATAGCGGCGGGAGTGTCTTCGGCTGCGGAGGATTTTGGGTCGAACGCAGAGGGCGCGGAGGGGGCGCAGAGGGCGCAGAGGAATTCGTTGCGTGAGGGATGCGGCCCCGGGAAGGCGCAAAGGCGGATGAAAACGGAAAAGGCCGCAGAGTCCGCGGAAGAATCGTTGGCGGTGCGAACACCCCGTCAACTCCCCTGCGTCCTCTGCGGCCCCTCAGCGGCCGCTGCGTTCAATCGCCGAGGCCGCCGCCGCCGCTTACTTCTTCGCCACCGCCGCCTCGGCAGCCTGCGGGGCTGTTGCGACGGCCGTGACCTTGGCCGGTTCGGCCTGTGCACGGCTGTCGCCCGAGTGGAACTGCACCACCAGCGGCGCGATCAGCAGGGCCACGATGTTGATGATCTTGATCAGCGGGTTGATCGCCGGGCCGGCGGTGTCCTTGTAGGGATCGCCCACGGTGTCACCGGTGACCGCGGCCTTGTGGGCCTCGGAGCCCTTGCCGCCGTGGTGGCCGTCTTCGATGTACTTCTTCGCGTTGTCCCAGGCGCCGCCGCCGGTGCACATCGAGATGGCGACGAACAGGCCGGTGACGATGGTGCCCATGAGCATGCCACCCAGCGCCTGCGGGCCCAGCAGGAGGCCCACCAGGATGGGCGCGACGACCGGCAGCAGCGAGGGGATGATCATCTCCTTGATGGCCGCGGTGGTCAGCATGTCGACGGCCCTGCCGTAGTCGGGCTTGGCAGTGCCTTCCATGATGCCCTTGATGGTCGCGAACTGGCGACGCACCTCGACCACCACCGCGCCGGCTGCGCGGCCGACGGCTTCCATGGCCATCGCGCCGAAAAGGTAGGGGATCATGCCGCCGATGAACAGGCCGATGATCACCCGGGGGTCGGACAGGTCGAACAGCACCGTGGTGCCGTACAGCTCGAGCTTGTGGGTGTAGTCGGCGAACAGCACCAGGGCCGCGAGGCCCGCGGAGCCAATGGCGTAGCCCTTGGTCACGGCCTTGGTGGTGTTGCCCACCGCGTCCAGCGGGTCTGTGATGTCACGTACGGAGGCCGGCAGTTCGGCCATCTCGGCGATGCCACCCGCGTTGTCGGTGATGGGGCCATAGGCGTCCAGCGCCACGACGATGCCGGCCATGCTCAGCATCGAGGTCGCGGCGATCGCCACGCCATAGAGGCCGGCCAGCCAGAAGGCCACGCCGATGGCCAGGCACACGAAGAGCACCGGCCAGGCCGTCGAGCGCATGGACACGCCCAGCCCGGCGATGATGTTGGTGCCGTGCCCTGTCGTGGACGCCTGGGCGATGTGCTGCACCGGCTTGAACTGCGTGCCGGTGTAGTACTCGGTGATGTAGACCATCAGCCCGGTGAGCACCAGGCCGACGACGCAGGCGCCCCACAGGCGCAGGTGCGAGCCGGAGGCCGCGACGGCGTTGTCGGGCATGACCGCGATGGTCACGAAGTAGAAGGCCACCAGGGACAGCACGCCCGAGACGGCGAGGCCGGTGTAGAGCGCCGGCATCACGTTGCGCATGCCCGGCTTGGCACGCACGAAGAAGGTGCCGATGATCGACGCGATGATGGACACGGCGCCCAGCGCCAGGGGATACAGCACGGCCTGCACGGGCGCCGAGGCGATCAGCAGCGAACCCAGCACCATGGTGGCGATCAGCGTCACCGCGTAGGTCTCGAACAGGTCGGCCGCCATGCCTGCGCAATCGCCGACGTTGTCGCCCACGTTGTCGGCGATGACAGCCGGGTTGCGGGGGTCGTCCTCGGGGATGCCGGCTTCGACCTTGCCCACCAGGTCGGCGCCGACGTCGGCACCCTTGGTGAAGATGCCGCCGCCCAGCCGGGCGAAGATGGAAATGAGCGACGCGCCGAAGGCGAATCCGATCAGCGGGTTGAGTAGGGTGACCAGCTTGCGGTCGGGCGTGAGGTTGCCGTTACCCACCAGGAACCAGTACATGCCGGCAACCCCCAGCAGGCCCAGGCCGACCACCAGCATGCCGGTGATGGCGCCGCCGCGGAATGCCACGTCCAGCGCCGGACCGATGCCCCGGGTGGCGGCCTGCGCAGTGCGAACGTTGGCCCGCACCGAGATGTTCATGCCGATGAAGCCGCAGGCGCCGGAAAGTACGGCGCCCACGATGAAGCCGACTGCCGTGGCCGCGCCCAGGAAAATGCCGATGAGGATGGCCAGGACGACGCCCACGATCGCGATGGTCTTGTATTGCCGCGAGAGGTAGGCGGCCGCGCCGGTCTGGATGGCCGCCGCGATCTCCTGCATGCGGGCGTTTCCGGCGTCCTGGCGCAGGATCCAGCTCCTGGCCCAGAACCCGTAGATGACGGCCGCGAGGCCGCAGACCAGCGCCAACATGAGCGCCGAGTTGCCTGTCATTGTCTTCTCCTGTCGATTTATTCACTTGGAGGGGGCGACGCAAGCGGCACCCCCGCTGCGTTGCTTCCTCGTGACTCCCTGGCAGGCGGAGACGATTGGCCAACCCGGCCAATATACAAGCCAAGACTGGCACTGCCACCTGTCAGAGCCTGGAAAGTTCCGGGGTGCAAACTAAAATCAGGGTTTTTCCTAGGCACAACAGGCAACACACGCATGTCCCTCGACCAAGTCACCCCCGGCAAGAACGCGCCCGAGGCGTTCAACGTGATCATCGAAATCCCCATGAACGCCGACCCGGTCAAGTACGAGGTCGACAAGGAATCCGGCGCGATCTTCGTCGACCGGTTCATGAGCACGGCCATGCACTACCCCACGAACTACGGGTACGTGCCCAAGACCATCAGCGGCGATGGCGATCCGGTCGACGTCCTGGTGATCACGCCGGTGCCGCTGATCCCGGGCGTGGTGGTGACGTGCCGCGCCATCGGCATCCTGAAGATGGAGGACGAAGCCGGCGTCGACGCCAAGGTGCTTGCCGTGCCGATCGACAAGATCCTGCCGATCTACACGCACTGGCAGAAGCCGGAAGACATGAACCCCCTGCGCCTGAAGACCATCGCGCACTTCTTCGAGCACTACAAGGACCTCGAGGAAGGCAAGTGGGTGAAGGTGCTGGGCTGGGAAGGCCCCGAGTCCGCGAAGCAGGAAATCGTCGAGGGGATCGAGAACTACAGGAAGGGTTGAGGGGAGAAATCCCCCGCGCAACCCGTCATCCACAATCCGTCATCCCCGCGCAGGCGGGGACCCAGGAGCGCGGTGCCTCCGGCGCACCTCGGGCCATCGCTGCGTTCGGCCTTGCGACTGGGTTCCCGCTTTCGCGGGAATGACGGGGTGCCTGGGTTCCCGCTTTCCCGGGAATGACGGTGTTGGGGCTACAACACCTCTGACGCGAAATCAGCCAGCCGCGAGCGCTCGCCCCGTGCCAGGGTGATGTGCCCGCTGTGCGGCCAGCCCTTGAACTTGTCGACGGCGAAGG
>DAIMZU010000215.1:0-5449 GCA_036733845.1 Ramlibacter sp. | reverse complement strand
ATTAACCCTCACACGCTTTCCAGGCGTGCGACTTAAACCGCTCATCCACCTCTCCTGCGCAGCCCGCCATTGTAGCAGCGAAGATCAGCTGATTTTCTCGCCCTGCGACCGGACGGCACGCCGTGCGATCAGGGCCAGGAGTTGCTGCACGTCGGCGGGCTTGACCATGTGGAAGTCGAAGCCGGCGGCGGCGGAGCGCTGGCGGCTTTCGGCTTCGCCGTAGCCGGTGAGGGCGATGACCAGCGCCCGGGCGCCCCAGGGGGTGGCGCGCAGGCGCTCGGCGACTTCGAAGCCGTTCATGCCTGGCAGGCCGATGTCCAGCAGGACGACCTGCGGCCTGAACTCTTCGGCGCGGCGCAGGGCCGTGGGGCCGTCGCTGGCGGTGGCGACCTGGTAGCCTTCCATTTCCAGCAGCATCGTGAGTGTTTCGGCCGAGGCGATGAGGTCGTCGACGACGAGGATGCGCAAGCCCCCGCGGCTGGGCGATTCGAGATCCCGGCCTGCCGGGTCGGCCGGGGCGATCGGATCGGTCCCGGGCTGGGCCAGTGCCTCGGCCTGCGCAGGAAGGCGGCAGACGATTTCCGTGCCCTGCCCCACGCCGGCGCTGTACGCATCGACGCGGCCGTGGTGCAGTTCCATGAGGTGCTTGACGAGGGTGAGTCCGATGCCCAGGCCGCCCTGGGCGCGGTCGAGGCTCTGGTCGCCCTGGAAGAAGAGCTCGAAGATGTGCGGCAGAAAGTCCGGCGCGATGCCGCAGCCGGTGTCTCTCACGCGCAGGGCGAGCTCGCCCGCGCTCCATTCGCCGGTGAGCTCGACGGTGCTGCCGGCCGCCGAGAACTTGGATGCGTTCTGGATCAGGTTGGAGAGGACCTGCGAGAGGCGCAGCGGGTCCGCGTGCAGCACCACGCCATGGCGCGGCAGCTGGATGTGCAGCTGCTGCTTGCGCGCCGCGAGCCGGGGCGTGACATCTTCGACGACGCGTTCGACAAGCGCGGCCAGCGTCAGGGGCTCTGGCTTGATGGTGACTTTCCCCTGCACGATGCGCGAGACGTCGAGCAGGTCGTCGATGAGCCGGGTCATGTGGTCGGCCTGGCGGCTGATGACGTCCCGCGCCCAGCTCAGGGTGGCGGGCTGGATGCCCGCGTCCTGCATGATGTGCACTGCGTTGCGGATAGGCGCGAGCGGGTTGCGCAACTCGTGCGCGAGCATGGCCAGGAACTCGTTCTTGCGCCGGTCGGCCTGCTTCAAGGCGGCATACAGGCGTGCGTTGTCCAGGCCGATGGCTGCACGGCTGGCGATCTCGGCCGCCAGCGCGGTGCGCTCTGCGTCGTGGGGCGCATCCGACATCAGCACCAGGCCCTGCGGTCCCCGGTCGCCCTCGGGCAGCGGAAAGACCAGGGCGTGCGCCCTGCCCTTCACGAGCGCTTCATCGGCATCCGCCTGCCAGCGGCCCATCTCCTGCCGCTCCAGCGACTCGCGCAAGCGGTCGCACAGGGATGGGGGCAGCGCCGGGCCGTCACCCGCGCCAGGGTGCCACTGCAGGACTTGCGGGGGGGCGTTGCCATGGCAGGCGACCAGGCACGCGCTTTCGGCCAGCACCGGCACGCACACCTGCAGCAAGGCCTGCGTGGTCTGCGCGACGTCCAGGGACCGGGACAGCAGGCGCCCCGCGCCGGCCAGGTAGTCGGCCCGCGCGGTGGCCGCCTCGGCCGCGGCACGCGCCGCCTCGGCGCGTGCAAGGGCTTCGCGCTCGGAAGCGCGCAGCTGCAACTGCTTGTGCATCCGGTGCAGTTCCACGAACACGCGCACCTTCGACCGCAGGACCTCGGGCACGACCGGGGACGGAATGTAGTCGACCGCGCCGAGTTCGTAGCCGCGCCGCGCCTGCAGCTCATCGACGTACGCGGTGATGAAGACGATCGGCGTCTGGGCCGAACGCGGGTGCTGGCGGATCAGGCTGGCGGTCTCCAGGCCGTCGATATCCGGCATGTTGACGTCCAGCAGGATGACCGCGAACTCGTTGTCGAGCACCTGGGCCAGCGCCTCGCTGCCCGAGCGCGCGGAGATGATGTTCTCGCCAAGGTCCTCGAGGATGGTGCGGAAGACGACATGCTTTTCGTGGAGATCGTCCACGATCAGGATGTTCGCGCGCGGCTCGTCGGCCCGCCGGTGTGGGGCGTTGTTCATGGTTGCAGCCACGCGCGCAGGACCGCCAGCAGGTCCTGGGTGTTGACCGGCTTCGCCAGGTAGTCCCAGGCGCCCGCCTCGATGCATTTCTCGCGGTCTCCCTTCATGGCCTTGGCCGTGACGGCAATCATGGGCAGCCGTCGCCCCTGCGGAAGTTTTCGGATTTCCTTCATGGTGGCCATGCCATCGAGCTCGGGCATCATGATGTCCATCAGCACCACGTCGATGCCGGTGTCGCTGGCCACCCGCTTGATGGCCTCGCGTCCATTATCGGCCCAGACGATCTCCATGCCCTGCTCCTCGAGCACCGTGGCCAGGGCGAAGATGTTGCGCATGTCGTCGTCGACGATGAGCACGCGCCGGCCGGCGAGCGGCCGCCGTGCCGCGGCACGGTCCCGCAGCAGCTGCTGCCGCTGCGACGAAAACCGGCGCACGTCCAGGTGGAGCGCCGCGACGGTCGCATCGAAGAGCCCGGCCACGTCCTGGGCGGTGTTCAGCGTCAGCGCGTTCCCGGCCAGTCCCTGCGCCCGCGCCGGTTCGAAGCCATTGGCGAGCAGCAGCAGTGGCATGGGGCCGAACCGCGAATGGGAGGCCGCCGCTTCGCGCAGGGACTGCGCATCCACGCGCGCGGCCAGGGGCTCGTCCAGCACGATGGCATCGAAGCGGCGCTCGGCGAGTGCGGGCAGCAGTTCGCCCGCATCGCGAAGCACCCGAGGCGTGATGTCGTCGTCCGCCAGCAGCTCCAGGAACTCGGTTCGCGCGGCTTCGGCAGCGATGCCGACCAGCACGCTGCGCTGCTCGCGCCGGACCCATCCGCGAAGCTGGCGCAGGCGCTCGTCCAGCAGTTCACGCGATCGCACCGGCTTGTCGATGAAACCCATCGCCCCCCCGGAGAAGGCGCGCTCGCGGGCGTCGTCGGTGGAAATCACGCACACCGGCACGTGCCGGGTGCCGAGGTCCTGCTTGAGCCGGTCGAGAACGCGCCAGCCCTCCATGTCAGGCAGATGGATGTCCAGGGTGATCGCTGCCGGCGCGTACTGCACGGCCAGGCTGAGCGCCTGGGCGCCCAGGCCGGTCACCAGGCCGCGGAAGCCCTGCGCCCGCGCCGCATCCAGCAGGAAGGAAGCGAAGGCGGCGTCGTTCTCGACGATCAGGAGCACGGCGTCACCGGGCGAGATGTTGTGGCGGTCGTCATGGGCCTCGGCGTGGCTTTCGGGTGTGGGCCCGTCGCGCGCGGGCGTGGTGTCGCGGAGCCACCGCTGCGGCTGCACCGGCGGGGCGACAGCGACTGGCGCCGCCCGCGCGTCGGGCCGGACGTCTGGCTGGGTCGCGGTGCGCCGGCTGCCGCGGCTGGCGGGATAGTGCGCGGGCAGGTACAGGGTGAACACGCTGCCCTGTCCCGGCGCGCTCGCCAGGCGGATCTCGCCGCCCAGCAGCTTGGCGAGCTCCCGACTGATCGCCAGCCCCAGCCCGGTGCCGCCGTACTTGCGGCTGGTGGATCCGTCCGCCTGCTGGAACGCCTCGAAGATGATCTGCTGCTTGTCGCTGGAGATGCCGATGCCGGTGTCGCTGACCGAGAACGCGACGACGCGCTGCGCCCGGTTGAGGTCTTCGTGCTCGCGGCTCCAGCCACCCGCCACTTCGTCGATCGACAGGGTGACGCGCCCCTGGTGCGTGAACTTGAAGGCGTTGGACAGCAGGTTCTTGAGGATCTGCTGCAGCCGCTTGGCGTCGGTGACGATGCTCGCCGGCGCCTGCGGCCCGGATTCGAGCTCGAAGTCGACGTCCTTGGCCTCGGCCACGTGCCGGAAGGTGCGCTCCACGTAGGCCACGAGGTCAGTCAGCCGCAACTCGCCCAGGTCAACGACGACGGTTCCGGACTCGATCTTGGAGAGGTCCAGGATGTCGTTGATCAGCATGAGCAGGTCATTGCCGGACGAGTGGATGGTCCGCGCGAACTCCACCTGCCTCTGGGAGAGGTTTCCGTCCGGGTTCTTGGACAACTGGTCCGACAGGATCAGCAGCGAGTTCAGGGGCGTGCGCAGCTCGTGCGACATGTTCGCCAGGAATTCGGACTTGTACTTCGAAGTCAGGGCAAGTTGCCGCGCCTTTTCCTCCAGCGCCTGCCGGGCGTGTTCGACTTCGTCGTTCTTGCGCTCGACTTCCTCGTTCTGGTCAGCAAGAAGCCGGGCCTTCTCCTGCAGCGCCTCGTTGGTGTGCTGGAGCTCCTGCTGGCGGCTCTGCAGTTCCTGCGCGAGCGACTGCGACTGCGTCAGCAGGTCTTCGGTGCGCGAATTGGCCTCGATGGTGTTGATCACGATGCCGATGGACTCGGCGAGCTGGTCGAGGAAGGCCTCGTGGGTCGAGCTGAACCGGTCGACCGAGGCCAGTTCGAGCACCCCACGGAGGTGGCCCTCGAAAACGATGGGCAGGACCAGCACGCTGGCGGGCTGCACCTGCGCGAGGCCGGTTTCGATGCGGATCGCGCCGGGAATGCCGGAGGTCAGCAGGAGCTTCTGCTTGTCGGCGGCGCATTGCCCCACCAAGCCCTGCCCGAGCGCGAATTCCTTGCCGTGGGCGCCGTGGCCCTCGGAGGCATAGCTTGCCGTCAGCCGCAGCCGCGCACCCGATTCGGCGCCGTGGTGCAGGACATAGAACTCGGCCTGCTGCGCGCCGACGACCGGCGCGAGCTCCGACAGGATCAGGTGCCCCACGGCAACCAGGTCCTTCTGGCCCTGCAGCATCCGCGAGAACTTGGCCAGGTTGGTCTTCAGCCAGTCCTGCTCCGTGTTCACCTGCGTCGTGTCGCGCAGGTTGCGGATCATCTCGTTGATGGTGTCCTTCAGCGCGGCCACTTCGCCCTGCGCTTCCACGGTGATGGACCGCGTCAGGTCACCCTGCGTCACGGCCGTCGCCACTTCGGCAATGGCTCGCACCTGCGTCGTCAGGTTGGCGGCCAGCTGGTTCACGTTCTCCGTCAGGCCCTTCCAGGTACCCGCGGCGCCCGGCACCTTCGCCTGGCCGCCCAGCTTGCCTTCCACGCCCACTTCGCGGGCCACGGTGGTCACCTGGTCCGCGAACGTCGCAAGCGTGTCGGTCATCGAGTTGATCGTGTCCGCCAGCGAGGCGATCTCGCCCTTGGCTTCCACGGTCAGCTTCTGCTCGAGGTCGCCGTTGGCCACCGCGGTCACCACCTTGGCGATACCGCGCACCTGCGAGGTCAGGTTGCCGGCCATGAAGTTCACGTTGTCGGTCAGGTCCT
>DAIMZU010000214.1:0-5450 GCA_036733845.1 Ramlibacter sp. | reverse complement strand
ACAACGGCGTGGACCCGCAGGACCTGATCGAGAAGTACGGCGCCGACACCGCGCGGCTCTACACCATGTTCACCGCACCGCCCGAGGCCACGCTCGAGTGGAACGACGCCGCGCTCGAGGGAAGCTACCGCTTCCTGCGGCGGGTCTGGCAGTTCGGCCACCGGCTCGGCGGCGATGCCTCGGTCGCCGCGCACGCCCAGCAGGTGGCGCAGCCCGCCGCTTTCGGCAAGCACGCGCGCGCCCTGCGCCTGGAGATCCACGCCGTGCTGCGCCAGGTCGACTACGACTACGTGCGCATGCAGTACAACACCGTGGTCTCGGGCGCCATGAAGATGCTCAACGCCCTCGAGGACTTCAAGCATCCCGACGACCCCGGTGCGCAGGCGAGCCTGGCCGAGGGCTTCGGCATCCTGTTGCGCGTGCTCTACCCGGCCACGCCGCACCTTACCCATGCGCTGTGGCAGTCGCTGGGCTACGCCGCATTGCACGGCGAGCTGATCGACGCGCCCTGGCCCGCCGTCGACGCCGAGGCCCTGCGCCAGGACGAGATCGAACTCGTCCTGCAGGTCAACGGAAAGCACCGCGGCGCGATCTCGGTCCCGGCCGGCGCCGCACGGGACGAGATCGAGCGGATCGCCGTCTCCAGCGAAGCATTCCGCAAGTTCGCCGCGGATGCCAAGCCCCGCAAGGTCGTGGTCGTGCCGGGCCGGCTGGTCAACCTGGTGGTCTGATGGCCGGCCGACGGCATCTCCTGGTCGCGGCAGCCGCCGGCATGGTCGCCGCCGGCTGCGGGTTCGAGCTGCGCCAGCCGCCTCGCTTCTCGTTCAGCAGCATCCAGGTGGTGGCGCCCGCGGGCTCGCTGGTGGGCGACGAGTTGCGGCGCAACCTCGCGTCGACGCCCACCTTGCGGGTGCTCGGCGCGCCGGGCGGCGCGCAGCCGGGTTCACCCGCGCCGGACGTGGTGTTCGAGCTCCTTTCCGAGCAGCGGCAGAAGATCGTGGTCGGCCTCAACGCGGCGGGCCAGGTGCGTGAATTCCAGCTGCGCAACATCGTGAGCTTCCGCCTGCGCACGCCGCGCGGCCGCGAGCTGATTGCCGCCACCGAACTGCAGCAGCAGCGTGACATCAGCTTCAACGAATCGGCGGTGCTGGCGCGTGAAGCCGAGGAAGGGCTGCTGTACCGCGAAATGCAGTCTGACCTGGTCCAGCAGCTGATGCGCCGGCTCGCGGCCGTCCGGGCGATCTGAAGGAGCGCCCATGCAGCTTGCCGCGCAGCAGCTCGAGTCCCACCTGCAGAAGACCCTGCGGCCGCTCTACACCCTGCATGGCGACGAGCCCCTGCTGCAGCAGGAGGCCGCGGACGCCATCCGCGAGGCCGCGCGACGGCAGGGGTATACCGAACGCACGGTCCACACGGTGGCCGGCGCCCACTTCGACTGGAGCGCCGTGCTGGCCGCCGGGGGGTCGCTGAGCCTTTTCGCGGATCGCCAGATCGTCGAAGTCCGCATCCCCTCGGGCAAGCCCGGCAAGGATGGCAGCGTGGCCCTGCAGCACCTCGCCGAGCAGGCACGCGGCAACGAGACCACGCTGACGCTGGTCCTGCTGCCTCGCCTCGACCGCCAGGCGCGCTCGGCGGCTTGGTTCACGGCCCTCGAGGGCTGCGGCGTCACGCTGCAGCTCGACCCCGTCGAGCGCGCGGCCCTGCCGCAGTGGATCGCGCAGCGGCTGGCCCGGCAGGGCCAGCGCGTGCCCTCCGGCGAGGCCGGCCAGCGCACGCTCCAGTTCTTCGCCGATCGGGTCGAGGGCAACCTGCTGGCGGCGCACCAGGAGATCCAGAAGCTCGGCCTGCTGTACCCGGCCGGCGAGCTGGACTTCGACCAGGTCGAGGCGGCGGTGCTCAACGTCGCGCGCTATGACGTCTTCCGCCTGTCGGAGGCCGTGCTGGCGGGGCAGCCGCACCGGGTGCAGCGCATGCTGGACGGGCTGCAGGCCGAAGGCGAGGCGGCGGTGCTGGTTCACTACACACTGGCCGAGGACATCCGCGCCCTCAAGCGCGTCAAGGACGCGCTGGCCGAGGGCAAGCCGATGCCGCTGGCGCTGCGCGAGCAGCGCGTCTGGGGCCTGAAGGAGCGCCTGTTCGAGCGCGTGCTGCCGCGCCTGAGCCCGTTGGCGCTGGACAGCCTGTTGCGCTCGGCCCATGTGGTCGACGGCATCGTCAAGGGCCTGCGCTCCCCGGACTGGCCGGCCGACGGATGGCAGGCGCTGCACCGCCTCTCCATGCAGCTGTGCCTGGCCTGCGTCCCGCCCGCCGCCCAGGGAGCGCGTGCGAGAATCATGGGATGAATGCCCTGAACATCGGCGAGTACATGCAGGCGCTGGGCCTGCAGGCCCGGGCCGCCGCCGCCCACATGGCGGCCGCGCCGGCGGCCGTGCGCAGCCGGGCGCTGCGCGAACTCGCCGCGCTGCTGCGGGCCAACGCGCAGGCTCTCGGCACCGACAATGCCCGCGACCTCGAGCGCGCCACCGCGGCCGGCCTGTCCGCGCCCATGGTCGACCGGCTGCGCTTGACGCCCAAGGTCATCGACACCGTGGCCCTGGGCTGCGAGCAGCTGGCCGCCATGCCGGACATCATCGGCGAAGTCATCGGCCTGCAGCAGCAGCCCAGCGGCATCCGGGTCGGGCGCATGCGCGTTCCGCTCGGGGTCTTCGGCATGGTCTTCGAAAGCCGCCCGAATGTCACCATCGAGGCCGCCAGCCTGTCCATCAAGAGCGGCAACGCCTGCATCCTTCGCGGCGGCTCCGAGGCCATCGAATCCAACAAGGCCCTGGCGCGGCTGGTCGGACAGGCGCTCGAGGCTGCCGGCCTGCCGCCGCAGGCTGTGCAGCTCGTCGAGACCACCGACCGCGCCGCCGTCGGCCACCTGGTCAGCATGCCCGAGCACGTCGACGTGATCATCCCGCGCGGCGGCAAGAGCCTGATCGAGCGCGTCACCCGCGAGGCCAGGGTGCCGGTCATCAAGCACCTGGACGGCAACTGCCACACCTACGTCGACGACCCCTGCGACCTCGACATGGCGCTGCGGGTCACCGACAACGCCAAGACCCAGAAGTACAGCCCCTGCAACGCCAGTGAAGGCCTGCTGGTCGCGCGCGGCGTCGCCTCCGCTTTCCTGCCCCGCCTGGGTGCGGTCTTCGCCGCCAAGGGCGTCGAGATGCGCTGCGACCCCGAGGCCCTGGCCAGCCTGCGCGACGCCCTGCCCGGCTCGCCCCTGCTGCGGGAAGCCACCGAGCAGGACTGGTACGAGGAGTACCTCGCGCCCATCATCAGCATCAGGGTGGTGTCCGGCCTCGACGAGGCCATTGCGCACATCAACCGCTATGGCAGCCACCACACCGACGCCATCCTGACGCGCGATCACGTCCATGCGCAGCGCTTCCTGCGCGAGGTCGACTCCGCCAGTGTCATGGTCAACGCCAGCACCCGCTTCGCCGATGGCTTCGAATATGGCCTGGGCGCGGAGATCGGCATCAGCACCGACAAGTTCCACGCGCGTGGTCCGGTGGGAATCGAAGGACTCACCTCGCTCAAGTGGATCGTGCTGGGCGATGGCGAGGTGCGGACCTGATGCGGTGCCTCCCCTTCCTTTCGTGCGGCACCCGGAGCGGCACCCATGCGTGATTACTGGCCTTCCTGCGGATGGCGCCTGCTCGACACCGACGCCTCCGGCCACCTGGTGCTGACGGACGCCTTCCTGCGACTGCTGCTGGACCGGCCCGAGCTCGCGCCGGTCCCCGAGTCCTGTGCATCCGAACGTGCGTTGCATGAACGGCTCCTGGCCGAACCGCGCCGGCCGGTCGATGCCGCCGAACTCGCGTCGCTGGCCGACGCCGACGCCCGCGACAACTACGCGGTGTGGCTGCGCTTCCGCCAGCGCCTGCTCGACCATCCCACGCTCGAGGCCAGCTACCTGCACATCTTCCGCGGCCAGGTCGACGTGCCGCCCCTGCTGCTGCACCAGATCACCCAGGTCATCCTGCGCCAGGCGCTCGGCGACACCGCACCGGCGTTCCAGGTGCGGGTGGCCGAAATGCTGTTCCGCCCCCAGAAGGTCGCCGTCCAGGAGGACGGGCAGGTCATGGCGGCCGACCACGAGACGGTCGAACGCCTGGCGGTGCCCTCCTTCGGCACCCTGGGCGACCTGCTGCGGCAGGGCGGCGCCAAGCTCAAGCAGGCCGAGCTCGATGTGCTGCACCCCGACAACGCCGAGAGCTACTGGGACCGCACCGAGGCCCACGACATGGTGGTCGCGCTGCATCACGGCCAGCCGGCGCTTGACGCGCTGTGCCGCGTGCTCGAGCGCTGGGTCGAGCACATGCTCGGTGCGACCGTCCGCGTGCAGGTCGAGCGGGAAATCGACGACGAGCTCTGGCTGTGGCATGTCGGCCTCGACGCCCAGGCCAGCGGCGTGCTGAATGACCTGTACACAGGGCAGGAGGTCGACGAAGCCCGCATGTCGCGGATGCTGTGCCTGTTCCGCATGGACTTCGACGAGCCGTCGGTGCTGCGGCCCGAGATGGCCGGCAAGCCCGTCTACCTCGCCATGGCCATGGACGAGCACCAGTTGCTGCGCCTGAAGCCGCAGAACCTCCTGCTGAACCTGCCGCTGGCGCGGGCCGCTTGACGTTTCTCCGGCGCGCCCAGACACAGCCCCGGTGGCCCGGCCGGACATGGCCCCGGCATCTCCGACCCGCAGGGCTGCACAGCGCCTAGAATTTTCCCCATGGTTCCCCACCTCATCACCGCCCTCAGCGGGCCCATCAACGAACTCGAGCAGCGCGTCCTCGAGTCCATGCCGGCCATCGAGCGCTGGTTCCGCCTCGAGTGGATGGAGCACACGCCACCGTTCTACACCTCGGTGGACATCCGCAACGCCGGCTTCAAGCTCGCGCCGGTGGATACCAACCTCTTCCCCGGCGGCTGGAACCACCTCACCCCCGAGATGCTCCCGCTGGCCGTGCAGGCCGCCATGGCCGCAATCGAGAAGATCTGCCCCGAGGCCAAGAACCTGTTGGTGATTCCGGAGAACCGCACCCGCAACACGTTCTACCTGGCCAACCTTGCACAGCTGCAGCGCATCTTCCACATGGCGGGCCTGAACGTGCGCGTCGGCTCGATCAGCCCGGACATCAAGGAGCCTACCCGTGTCGACCTGCCCGGGGACGAGAGCATCACGCTCGAGCCGGTGGTCCGCAGCAAGTACCGCCTGGGGCTGAAAGACTTCGATCCCTGCACCATCCTGCTCAACAACGACCTGTCCGCGGGCGCCCCCGGCATCCTCGAAGACCTGCACGAGCAGTACCTCCTGCCGCCGCTGCATGCGGGCTGGAGCGTGCGCCGCAAGAGCCGGCACTTCCAGAGCTACGAGGAGGTCTCCAAGCGCTTCGGCAAGA
>DAIMZU010000213.1:0-5494 GCA_036733845.1 Ramlibacter sp. | reverse complement strand
CTACGCGCGGGACACCGCCGAAATCTTCGGGCACTACCCGCTCGACGAGGACGCCGTCGCCGAGCAGGCGCGCGCCATCCTCGAGGACGTGCCGGTCCACGTGTTCAAGATCGGCTTCGCCGGCTCGCCCGAGGCGCTCGGCGTCATCGCCGAGATCTGCACCGACTACGCCGACGTGCCGGTCGTGTCGTACATGCCCAACCTCTCCTGGTGGGACGAGTCGGACATCGACCTCTATCTCGATGCCTTCCGCGAGCTGGTGCTGCCGCAGACCACGGTGCTGGTGGGCAACCACAGCACCCTCTGGCGCTGGCTGCTGCCGGAGTGGTCCGGCGAGCGCAGCCCCACGGCCCGCGACATCGCCAAGGCCGCGGGCGAGTCCGGGGTCGCCTACACGGTGGTCACCGGCATCCCGCTGCCCGAGCAGTTCATCGACAACGTGCTGGCCACGCCGCAGGCGGTGGTGGCCAGCCAGAAATTCGAGCGCTTCGAGGCCGTGTTCTCCGGCGCTGGCGAGACCTTCAGCGCGGCGCTCGCCGCGCTGGTGGGCACCGGCCTGGACCTGGCCGCCGCCTTCGGCGAGGCGCTCAGCTACCTGGACCAGTGCCTGGATGGCGGCTTCCGCCCCGGCATGGGCCACGTGGTGCCCGACCGCCTGTTCTGGGCCCAGCCCGAAGGCGACCCGACCGATCCCGCCACCCCCGAGGAAGCGCAGGCCCTGCAGGTCCTCGACATGCCCGCCCATGACACCAAGCATTGACCGCAACCAGGCCCTGTTCGACCGTGCACGCGCGCTGATTCCCGGCGGCGTCAATTCGCCCGTGCGCGCGTTCCGCGCCGTCGGCGGCACGCCGCGCTTCGTGCAACGCGCCCAGGGCGCCTGGTTCTGGGACGCCAATGGCCAGCGCTACATCGACTACATCGGCTCCTGGGGTCCCATGATCCTCGGCCATGGCCATCCGGCGGTGGTCGAGGCGGTCCAGCGTGCCGTGCTCGACGGCTTTTCCTTCGGTGCGCCCACCGAACGCGAGGTGCAGCTGGCCGAGGCCATCGTCGACCGGGTCCCCAGCCTCGAGATGGTGCGCCTGGTCAGCTCCGGTACCGAGGCGGCCATGAGCGCCCTGCGCCTGGCGCGCGGGGCCACCGGGCGCAAGCACATCATCAAGTTCGAGGGCTGCTACCACGGCCATGCCGACGCGCTGCTGGTCAAGGCCGGCTCCGGCCTGGCCACCTTCGGCCACCCCACCAGCGCCGGCGTGCCGCCCGAAGTGGCGCAGCACACGCTGGTGCTGCCCTACAACGACATCGCCGCCGCCGAAGCGGCTTTTGCGCAGCATGGTGACGACCTGGCCTGCGTCATGATCGAGCCGATCGCCGGCAACATGAACTTCGTGCGTGCCCAGGTGCCTTTCATGCGCCGCCTGCGCGAGCTGTGCGACACGCATGGCGCATTGCTGGTGTTCGACGAGGTGATGACCGGCTTCCGCGTCGCGCTGGGCGGCGCGCAGAGCCTCTACGCGCGCGAGATCCCCGGCTTCCGGCCCGATCTCACCGTCATGGGCAAGGTGATCGGCGGCGGCATGCCGCTGGCCGCCTTTGGCGGTCCACGCCGGCTCATGGAGCAGCTGGCCCCCCTGGGGCCGGTCTACCAGGCGGGGACCCTGTCAGGCAACCCGGTGGCGACTGCCTGCGGCCTCGCCACGCTGGAGCAGATTTCGCAGCCGGGGTTCTTCGATGCCCTGGCCACCCGCACCCGCTCGCTCGTCGAGGGCCTGCGCGGCGCCGCCGCGGCAGCGGGGGTGCCCTTCAGCGCCGACAGCGAGGGCGGCATGTTCGGCTTCTTCCTGCTGGACCGGCTGCCGCAGAACTACGGCGAGGTCATGGCGACCGACGGTGCGCGCTTCAACCAGCTTTTCCACGGCCTGCTGGACCGCGGTGTCTACATCGCACCGGCGCTGTACGAAGCAGGGTTCGTCAGCGCGGCGCACACCGACGAGGACATCGCCTACACGGTCGAGGCCGCGCGCGAGGTGTTCGCGGCCATGGCGTAGGCGGCGCCCGTCAATGCCGGAAGTGCCGCACCCCTGAAAACACCATCGCGACGCCACGCTCGTCGGCCGCCGCGATGACTTCGGCGTCGCGCATGCTGCCGCCGGGCTGGATGACGCAGCTCGCACCCGCATCGACCACCACGTCGAGACCGTCGCGGAACGGGAAGAACGCGTCACTGGCGACGACGCTGCCCTGCAGCGACAGCTGCGCATGCTGCGCCTTGATGCTGGCGATGCGCGCCGAGTCCAGTCGGCTCATCTGCCCCGCCCCCACGCCCACCGTCATGCCGTCACGGCAGAACACGATGGCGTTCGACTTCACGTACTTGGCGACCTTCCAGGCGAAGAGCAGGTCCTGCAGTTGACCCTCGGTGGGTTGCTTCTTCGTGACCACCTTCAGGTCCGACAGCTTCAGCTCGTGGTTGTCCGCCGTCTGCAGCAGCAGGCCCGAGCCGACGCGCTTGACGTCGACGGCGTTGCGGCCGGCCTGCCCCTGCGGCAGCGCAATCTGCAGCAGCCGCACGTTGGCCTTGGCGCGGAACACCTCGAGCGCTTCGGGCGTGAAGTCGGTCGCGATGAGCACCTCGACGAACTGCCGGCTCACGGCCTGCGCCGCCGCGCCGTCGAGGGGACGGTTGAAGGCGATGATGCCGCCGAACGCGGAGGTCGGGTCGGTCTGGAAAGCCTTCTCGTAGGCCTGGAGCGCGCTCGCGCCCACGGCCACGCCGCAGGGATTGGCGTGCTTGACGATCACGCAGGCGGCGGCGTCGAAGCTCTTGACGCACTCCCATGCCGCATCGGCGTCGGCGATGTTGTTGTAGGAAAGCTCCTTGCCCTGCAGCTGCGTGGCGGTGACCAGCGAACCCGGTGCCGGGTACAGGTCGCGATAGAACGCCGCCTGCTGGTGCGGGTTCTCGCCATAGCGCAGGTCCTGCAGCTTGACGAAGCGCCCGTTGCTCTGTGCGGGGAACACGCTGCGCGTGCCGTCCTCCTGCAGGCTGGAGAGATAGTCGCTGATCGCCGCATCGTAGTTGCTGATGCGGTTGAAGGCCGCTACCGCCAGCGCGAAGCGCGTCCGCTCGGACACCTGCCCGCCGGCGCGCAGTTCGTCCATCACGGCGCCGTACTGCGATGCGTCGGTCAGCACCGCGACGTCTTTCCAGTTCTTGGCGGCGCTGCGCACCATGGCCGGACCGCCGATGTCGATGTTCTCGATCGCGTCCTCCAGGGTGCAGCCAGGCCGCGCCACGGTGGCCTCGAAGGGATACAGGTTGACCACCAGCAGGTCGATGGTCGAGATGCCGTGCGCCGCGAGGGCTTCGCGGTGGGCGGGCAGGTCACGGCGGGCCAGCAGGCCGCCGTGCACCTTGGGATGCAGCGTCTTCACGCGGCCGTCGAGCATCTCGGGAAAGCCGGTGAGCTCGGCCACCTCGGTCACCGGCAGTCCCTGTTCTCGCAGCAGCGTGGCGGTGCCCCCCGTGGAAATGAGGCCGACCCCCAGGCCGTGCAGCGCACGCGCAAGTTCGACGATGCCCGTCTTGTCGGAGACGGAGAGAAGTGCGTTCATGGTCTTGCCGTTCATCTCATTTCAGGAGCTTGTGCTCCAGCAGTTTCTTGCGCAGCGTGTTGCGGTTCAGGCCCAGCCATTCGGCCGCGCGAGACTGGTTGTGCTCGGCGCGGTCCATCACGACCTCGAGCAGCGGCTTTTCGACCACCTTCACCAGCATCTCGTACATGTCGCTTGGCTCGATCCCGTGCAGGTCCTTGAAATACCCCTCCAGGCTCGTGCGCACGCACGCCTCGATGTCCTTCTTGCTCATGCCGTCTCCGTGCAGAGGTGTTCTTGTCGTTGTCCGCGGGTGTCCACCGGCAGTGTGTCGGCGCCCTGGGCGAGCCGCTCGAAATAGGTGGCAACGGCCGCCCACTGCGAGCGGCTGTCTTCCAGCGTGTTCATGTGCTCGCGAAACGCCTCGCCGCCGGGCAGGCCCCGCACGTACCAGGCGATGTGCTTGCGCGCGCTGCGCACGCCCGTGTATTCGCCGTAGAGTCCGTAGTGGTCCTGCAGGTGCTCCAGCAGCCAATCGCTCACGTCGGCCACCCGCGGCGGCTCCAGGTGCGTGCCGGTCGCCAGGTAATGCGCGATCTCGCGGAAGATCCACGGCCGCCCCTGCGCCGCACGGCCGACCATGACCGCGTCCGCGCCGGTGGCCGCCAGCACCGCCCTCGCCTTCTCCGGCGAATCGACGTCGCCGTTGGCCACCACCGGGATCCGCACGGCGCGCTTGACGGCCGCAATGGTGTCGTACTCGGCACTGCCCTTGTAGCCCTGCTCGCGCGTGCGGCCGTGGACGGTGAGCATCCGGATGCCCGCGTCCTCGAAGGCCCGCGCCAGCGTCACCGCATTGCGATGGGCCCGGCACCAGCCGGTGCGCATCTTGAGCGTGACCGGCACGCCCATCGGCTCGCACGCGCGCACGACCGCGGCGGCGATGCCGACCGCGAGTGGCTCGTCCTGCATGAGCGCGGAGCCCGCCCATTTGTTGCACACCTTCTTGGCGGGGCAGCCCATGTTGATGTCGATGACCTGGGCGCCGCGCTCGATGTTGTAGACCGCCGCCTGCGCCATCTCGCCGGCTTCCGTGCCGGCGATCTGCACCGCCACCGGCCCCGGCTCGCCGGTGTGGTCGGCACGGCGCGAGGTCTTGAGGCTGTTCCAGAGCTCGCGGCGCGAGGTGACCATCTCGCTGACCGCGTAGCCGGCGCCCAGCCGCCTGCACAACTGCCGGAAAGGCCGGTCGGTGACGCCCGCCATCGGCGCGACGAACAGATTGTTCGCCAGGACATGGGGGCCGAGTTGCATGGAGGGCGTGCGCAGTCGTGCTGAAAAAAGAGGCACGATTGTAGGCGGTCCGCGTTTCGGCACCTGAAACGGCGTTGGCGTCATCCTGCATACTGCCGGCCGATGGAAGCCTGGCTGCATTCGCTGATGTCCCTGATGGCCCTGCCGCAGTACGGGCTCAGCACCCTGTTCGTGGTCGCCTTCCTGTCGGCCACGCTGCTGCCCATGGGCTCCGAGCCGGCACTCTTCGGGCTGCTCAAGCTCAACCCGGACCTCTTCTGGCCAGCGGTGCTGGTCGCTACGGCCGGCAACACGCTGGGTGGCATGCTCGACTGGTGGCTGGGCTGGGGCGCGCACCGCGCCGTGGACAAGTGGAAGCACTCGCGCGTGCACGTCAAGGCGCTCGACTGGCTCGAGCGGCTCGGCCCCAAGGCCTGCCTG
Organism: Ramlibacter sp.; assembly: GCA_036733845.1. Lineage (GTDB taxonomy): Bacteria > Pseudomonadota > Gammaproteobacteria > Burkholderiales > Burkholderiaceae_C > Ramlibacter. The sequence continues at coordinate 163 of DAIMZU010000213.1, read as the reverse complement.
CTGTCCTGGCTGCCGCTCGTCGGCGACCCGCTGTGCGCCGTCGCCGGCTGGCTGCGCCTGCCCTTCTGGCCCTGCACGTTCTACATGGCGGTCGGCAAGTTACTGCGCTACGTGACGATGACCTGGTTGCTGCTGTATCTCTTTCCGGGGGGAATTCCTGGGT
>DAIMZU010000212.1:0-5503 GCA_036733845.1 Ramlibacter sp. | reverse complement strand
GCAGTGGCGATCATCGCGCCCACCAGCAGGAAGGCCGCGCGTCCCGCGAACCACTGGCAGGCCAGCCACGAGGCCGCCGCCACCAGCACCGCCACCAGCACGCCCACCACGGTGTCACCGCCCTCGCGTTCGCCGAAAATGCGGCAGATGGCGTCGTACAGAATCCAGAACACCACCAGGAAGGCCAGCGCCGCCGCGATGGCCGCCCCCGGTGACCAGTCCATGCGAGACGGGTCGATCAGGTAGGCGCGCGCATTCCAGAAGTACGAGACCAGCAGCAGCGCGAAGCCCGACATCCACGTGGTGTAGCTCTCCCAGTAGAACCAGTGCAGGTGCGCGGGCAGCTTGGGCGGAGCAACGGCGAACTTCACCGGGTGGTAGAAGCCGCCGCCATGCACCGCCCACAACTCACCGGACACACCCTGCTTCTTCAGGTCCTCGTCCTCCGGCGGGGTGAGGCTGGAGTCGAGGAAGACGAAATAGAAGGAGGAGCCGATCCAGGCGATGGCGACGATGACGTGCAGCCACCGCAGCAGCAGGTTGGCCCAGTCGAGGAGATAGCTTTCCATGGGTTCACTGACCTTGTTCGCTGCTCACCACCGCGGGCGCTCTGAGCAACAGGACAGGCCGCGAACCCAAAGGCGCCGCTGCGGCCGGAATGCAGGGGGAGTGTAAGCAAGTTTTCCAAGCGGCTGGCTGGAACCCGCGCGATCGGTGCGGCACTCATCCGTGTAAAGCCCGGCAATCGCGTGACAGGACTCAGGAGTTGTCCATGACCGATCCAACCCGTCGCCAAGACGCTACCGGTGCCATCAGGCATCAACCTTTGCCAGAAACGCCGAAGGCGGATGCGAAGCCTCCCCTCACGGGGACAACGCCGAGACTGGCCGACCTGCCCAAGGAAGCGAGCGGTCCCTCGACACCGATTGCGTCGCGTGCCGTGAGCGTTCCTGACCCATGGGAGTGTGACGTCGAAATCGTGAAGTTCCTGACCTCCGGCAATGAACCGGAGGACGAGGATTTCAAGAACATCTTTGAGCAGGCAACGCGCCTGCACGAGGACGGAACGCTCAACGAAGTATGCGCGCTGCTGAAGCAGCGTATTCAGGGCAAGACCGAACTCATCGCCCGGTGCGAGGCCCTGATTGGCGACTCAGAGTCGCCGGGAATCGACACGATCCGAAGGACCCTCAAAGAAGCTGCCGAGCAGTTGTCACCGGCCGGCAAACCCGCTGTCCGCGTGGTCCCTCGGCCGGAAACGACTCCGCGGCCGCTCGCGTCCTTCATCCAACGTGGCGCCATCCCGCCCCCGATGCTCAGTGCCATTTCAGGCATGAGCCCCGAGCAACACAAGGCGCACGACGAAAGTCGCCAATCGGTCGCCGCTTCCCCGGGGGCAGATCAGCCCCAATCGCCAGCCGCTTCGAGGCAGGTCGGCCAACCGTTGACCGTCACCAGCGCCGCCGGACAACTTTCCAAGTTGCTCGCGGCGCGCACCACCGCCCGATCCCTAACCGAGTTGGCTGGCAATGCCGCTGACATCGCGAAGTCGCAGACTGCCTCGGAAGCCGAATTGGAGGACCTCGGGCAAAAGCTGGCCGAGCGCCTCATCGGCACCCTCGCAGCGAAAGACCCCACCTACAGCAGCAATCAGACGTCAATGACCATCCGGGCGCTGCTGGAACCCATTGAAGGGCAAACAGAGCCGAGCGACACGGCGGGTCTGACAGCGGTCATGCATGCGCTGATCGATACGCTGGAAAAAACTGGTGGAAAGGACTTGCTCAAGAGCGTGTCCGGCGAATTGCGCGAGAAGGCCAATCAAGCCTGGCGATCCGGCAATTCCGCCCTGCAAGAAAACCTGAACGAATTGCTCTCCAGGCTGCCGGGCGGCAAGATGGAGGCACCGCCCTTGATGAGCAAGAGAAACGCCAAGCCATCGACCTCGTCGACCTCGTCGACCTCGTCGCAACCGTTGGCGCAGGCTCCGCGTTTCAAGCCAGGCACGCCGGCTGCGACGCTGGAATACAACCTCAGCACAAATACGAGGATGACTTCCGTCGACTGCGCAGGGCGGCTTGCGGAGCTTGCTTCGGAAGGCATGCAGCAAAGCGACCTGGATCACCTCGCGAGTCTTCTGGGCAAGCGCATCGGCGGCATGTCGGACTCCGACTTCGCAAAAACCAGTACGAAGCGGGTGGCATCGGAGTTGCTGGAAGCAATGGCCGACGAAGACGTCTCGGATGACACGCGCAACAAACTCGCAAGCGTCCTTCAAACACTGAGTAAGACGCTGGGCGACGGACCATCCACGGGGCAGCACGCCGCTCCAGCGATCATCACTGCTTTCGAAGAAGCATTGGAACAGGCGAACGTATCCACGCGGGCCAGCCTGCAGCTTCATCTCGACTCTTTCAAGGCCGTCCCCATCCCCCCGGCCCATGCATGACGGCGACGACTACGAACTGCGACACGGGGTTGGCTGGTGCGCCGAGGGGATTCGTCAGGCCTCTCCCGAGCTTGTCAAAGTGCTCGCGCGAACGGGGCGGGGCTCAGCCCGAAAGGGCGCCCTCGCGGGCTGCCAGCAACTGCGCCGCCACCGCCACCGCTATCACCTCCGGCTCCTTCCCCCGGATTCCGGGAATGCCGATCGGGCAGGTGATGCGGTCCATTTCGGCATCGGCGAAGCCGCGCTGCGCCAGCTTGCGGCGGAAGGTGGCCCATTTGGTCCTGCTGCCGATCAGGCCGACGAAGGGCAGGTCGTCCTGCTCGCGCAGGCGGCGCAGGCAGGCGGCGACGATGTCCAGGTCTTCGGCGTGGCTGAAGCTCATGATGAGCACCTGCGCGCCGGACGCCAGGTCGTGGACGGCGGCGTGCACGGGGTCGGAGTGCTCGCAGCGCACCCCCGCTGGCACGTCCGGCGGGAAGATGCCGTCGCGGCTGTCGATCCAGGTGACGGCGTAGGGCAGCGTCGACAGCACGCGCACCAGGGCCTGGCCGACGTGGCCGCCGCCGAAGAGAGCCAGCGGGGTCAGCCCGGGGGCGAGGCGCGTGCTCAAGGCATCCTTGTCGCCCGACCCGACGCGCTCGAAGCGCAGCCACACCACGCCGCCGCAGCACTGGCCGAGGCTGGGGCCGAGGGGATGGCGGGTGGGGGCGTCGTCCTGGGCCTCGCCGCCGGAAAGCCGCCGGCGGGCTTCGTGGATGGCCTGCCATTCGAGCTGGCCGCCGCCGATGGTGCCGAGGACGTCACGGGCGAAGACGGCCATCCAGGTGCCAGCTTCGCGGGGCACGGAGCCTTGAGTTTGGTGGACGAGGACGAGGATGGCGTCTTCGTGGCGAAGACGCTGGCGCAGGGTCTGGAGCGCGGTCATGCGTCGCAGGTCAGGCGGCACCTGTTTCTTTCGTCACTCCCGCGGAGGCGGGAACCCAGGCGAGGCCGAGCGCAGCGATAGCCCGTCTCGCGCGCCGGGGCATCGCGCGCCTGGGTCCCCGCGCTCGCGGGGATGACGGAGATGGGGGGCGCAGGACATCGACGCGTATCCAGCAATCAACCGACCGTCATTCTGACGCCGGAACAAGCGGGGATGACAGGGCCTCACGATCCCCGGTACGTCGAATGGCTCCACGGCGTGCACAGCAATGGCACGTGATAGTGCTGCGAGGTGTCCGCCACCCCGAAATCCAGCGTGACCTCGTCGAGGAAGGGCGGCTCGGGCAGCTTCACGCCCTGGCCCCGGAAGTACTCGGCGACCTCGAACACCAGGCGGTAGCGGCCGGCACGCAGGCTGGCGTTGTCGTAGAGCGGCCCGTCGGGGTTTCGCCCGTCGGCGTTGAGGTGGAAGCGGCGCGCGAGTTGCGGCTCGCCGCCTTCGAACCGGTACAGTGAAACGGCCATGCCGCTGGCTGGCCGGCCGTGCATGGTGTCCAGGACGTGCGTGCTCAAACCCATGGCGATCTCCTTGCGGGCAAGTGTATCGGCACGGGTGGGAACGCAAGCCCGGCCGCTGTTACCCATGAAGGCGCCGGGGCACCGACCTGGCTTCCCGGAGGGACCTCGCATGGACGCAGGCAGGATTTCGATCGGCCATCAGCCGGTGGTGCCCCGCAGCCCAGGCGAGCGGGCTGCGCAGCCTGCTGATTCCCCCGCCACACGCGCGAAGATCGCGGCCTTCCATATTGCGGTTCCGCCGACGAGCCACGGGATGCATGCCCGGCGTGGAAGCGCGCCGGTGCAGCCTGCGTCCGCCGCGGGTGCTCACGTCCGCGTGATCGTCCCGCCCGCGGCCCCCAGTGCGGTGGCGCCCCCGCGTGCGAACGGCGTCCGGCCGACCGGTGGGCAAGGGCATGCGCATTCGACCTCGGCATCCGGCGACAGCAACGGCTACTCCGCGTTCGCGTAGCGCGGCGGCGGCGCCAGCACACACCGCGCGCCGGAAGGCCGCCCGGGCAGGCTCACGTATCATCCCGCCGCACAGAGAACCCCGCGTGCGCGCTCGCCGCCACCCTGCCCATGACCGTCTACGACACCACCGCCCCCTACCCGCGCGACCTGGTCGGCTACGGCCGCAACCCGCCCCACGCCCGGTGGCCCGGGCAGGCGCGCGTGGCCGTGCAGTTCGTCCTGAACTACGAGGAAGGCGGCGAGAACGCGGTGCTGCATGGCGACGCGGGCAGCGAGCAGTTCCTCTCCGAGATGTTCAACCCGGCCAGCTACCCGGCCCGGCACATGAGCATGGAGGGCATCTACGAGTACGGCTCCCGCGCCGGCGTATGGCGTATCCTGCGCGAATTCGAGCGCCGGAACCTGCCCCTGACCGTGTTCGGCGTGAGCATGGCGCTGCAGCGGCACCCGGAGCTCACTGCCGCCCTGCACGAGCTGGGCCACGAGATCGCCTGCCATGGCTGGCGCTGGATCCACTACCAGGACGTGCCTGAAGATGTCGAGCGCGAGCACCTGCGCATCGGCATGGCCATCATCGAGCAGCTCACCGGCGAGCGTCCGCTGGGCTGGTACACCGGCCGCGACAGCCCTCGCACGCGACGCCTGGTGGCTGACCATGGCGGCTTCGAGTACGACAGTGACTACTACGGCGACGACCTGCCGTTCTGGATGAAGGTGCAGCGCACCGACGGCGCGGTGGTGCCGCACCTGATCGTGCCCTATACGCTGGACTGCAACGACATGCGCTTCGCCCTGCCCCAGGGCTATTCACATGCCGAGCCTTTCTTCCAGTACATGCGAGACACCTTCGACGCGCTCTATGCCGAAGGCGACGAGTCGCCGAAGATGATGAGCGTGGGCCTGCACTGCCGGCTGCTGGGGCGGCCGGGGCGGATCGTGGCGCTGCAGCGCTTCCTGGATCACATCGCCGGGCACGACCGAGTCTGGGTATGCCGCCGCATCGACATCGCACGCCACTGGAAGCAGGTCCACCCCTTCCCCGGCTGACCTGCGCCGCAGAGGCGCCCACGCGAAGACGCCGCGGGCCGCCCCCTGTCG
>DAIMZU010000211.1:0-5515 GCA_036733845.1 Ramlibacter sp. | reverse complement strand
ACGCAAAGGGTGCGAAGGGGAGCTTGGTGCGTATCCTTAGCGCCCTCTGCGTTCGTCTTTAGGCTCACGCGCCCCCGGCCCGACCCGCGACAGCAGCGTCAATGCCAGTGCCCCCAGCATCGCCCAGGCGGCCATCATGAGGCTGAGCGACAGCGCGTCGGGGCGGGGCGCCCAGCCGACCACGTAGCCGGCCAGTGCGCCGCCGGTCTGCTGCATGAGGCCGGCCACGGCGGCGGCGGAGCCCGCCAGCGTGGGAACGAGGCCGACGGTCGACACCAGAGAGGGGGGGACCAGGAGGCCATGGCCGAGTCCCAGCAGGAGCAGGGGCAGCGCCAGCGTCAGCGGTCCGGACGGCAGGAAGGTCGCCAGGACGGCGGAGAGCAGCAGCCCGCCCAGCGTGAGGACCTGCCCCATCCACATGATGCTGCGGTCGCTGCGCGTTCGCACCAGCCGGACGGTGAGGAGGTTGCCCGCGATGTAGGCAAGCGGAGGCGTCATCAGGTACCAGCCGATCTGCTCCGGACGCACGCCGTAGCCGGCGAGCACCAGCGGCGCGCCAGCGAGATAGGCATAGAAGGTGGCGGTGGTCGCCGCCAGCAGCGACACGGACGCGACAAACGCCGGCATGCGCACCAGCCGGCCGTAGCCGGCGAGGAGTTCGCGCACGGTGGATGCGCCCGCCCCCGCGGGGCGGCCTCCCGGCAGCCCGCGCCAGGCAGCGACCAGCAGCACGGCCGCGACCCCGGCCATCAGCCAGAAGTTGGCCCGCCAGCCCCAGTGCACATGGACCCAGCCTCCGATCAGCGTGGCCGCGGGCGGGCACAGCCCCATGGTCATGCCCACGAAAGCCATCACGCGGGTGCGCTCGGGGCCCCGGAAGAGATCCTGAACCAGGGCCCGGCCGACGACCATTCCTGCCGCACTGCCCGCGCCCTGCAGCACCCGGCCGAGCACGAGCATGCCCAGGCTCTCGGCGGAGGCGGCCAGCAGCAGCCCGAGTGCCGCGACGGACAGTCCGATCATCAGCACGGGCTTGCGTCCGATGCGATCGGACAGTGGCCCATGGACCAGTTGCAGCCCGCCGTAGGCCGCCACGAAACCGCTGAACGTCAGTTGCACCGACGCCTGGCTGGTGTTGAAGATCTGCGGCCACTCGAGCATGGACGGCAGGCAGATGGTCATCGTCAGCAGACCGAACGAAAGCTGGGCGATGACAAGTGCCGTCAGCCAGGCGGGGGGCGGGCGCTCGGCGGGGGGTGATTGGGTCATGGACCCGGTGTTTGTACCTCAGAGATGGCCGCTGTCGAGCGATCAGGGCAGCCGCCCGGCGGTGTCCGACACGCGATCGGTCGTGCTGCCGCAGCCCGCGGGCGGCTGCGGTCACCGTACACTGGGGCTCGCCAGGCCATTGCCTCCGCGGCTGTCGCCGCCATCGATTGCTCCGAAACGCCGTGACCGCACCTCGACTCTCCGTTCCGAAGGACAAGCTCCGCTTCGTGCTGCTCGAGGGCATCCATCCCTCGGCCGTGGCCACGCTCGAGGCCCAGGGATACACGCAGGTGGCCACCTACGCCAAGGCGCTGGCAGGCGACGAACTGACCAGCGCCATCGCCGACGCGCACTTCGTGGGCATCCGCTCGCGCACCCACCTGAGCGAGGCGGTGCTGGCCAGGGCGGGAAAGCTGATCGCCGTCGGCGCCTTCTGCATCGGCACCAACCAGATCGACCTCGCCGCGGCCATGCGACGGGGCATCCCGGTCTTCAACGCACCGTTCTCCAACACCCGCAGCGTGGCCGAACTGGTCTTGGCCGAGATCATCCTGCTCATGCGCGGCATCCCGCACAAGAACGCGGTCCTGCACCGCAACGGCTGGGTCAAGAGCGCGGCGGGGTCGTACGAGGTGCGCGGCAAGACGCTCGGCATCGTGGGCTACGGCCACATCGGCACGCAGATCGGCGTCCTTGCGGAGCAGCTGGGCATGCAGGTGGTGTTCGTGGACGTCGAAGCCAAGCTGCCCTTGGGCAATGCCCGGCAGCTCGCCAACCTCGACGCGCTGCTCGCGGCTTCGGACGCGGTGACGCTGCATGTCCCCGAGACCCCACAGACGCTCAACATGATCGGCGCGGCGCAACTGGCGAAGATGAAGCGGGGCGCGCACCTGATCAACGCGTCGCGCGGCACGGTGGTGGACATCGACGCGCTCGCGGCCGCCCTCGACAGCGGCCACGTCGGCGGCGCGGCGATCGACGTGTTTCCGGTCGAGCCGCAGGGCAACGACGCGCGCTTCGACTCGCCCCTGGTGCGCTTCGACAACGTGCTGCTCACGCCGCACATCGGCGGCTCCACCGCCGAGGCCCAGGAGAACATCGGCCGTGAAGTCGCGGCCAAGCTGGTGCGGTATTCGGACAACGGCTCGACCGTATCCGCGGTGAACTTCCCCGAGGTGTCCCTGCCGGAACACACCGGGCGCTGCCGGCTGCTGCACATCCACCGCAACGTGCCGGGCATGATGGCGCAGCTCAACGAGCGCTTCTCGGAAGCCGGCATCAATATCGCGGCGCAGTACCTTCGCACCAACGACGAGGTGGGCTACGTGGTCATCGATGTCGACAGCACCGCGAGCCGCGTGGCGCTGGACGAGCTGTGCGGCATCCCCGGCACCATCCGCTGCCGGGTGCTCTACTGACCACCGCGGGGCGCGCTCAGGCGCGCTTGTGCTCGGGCTTGATGGTCCAGTAGTAGATCGTGCGGTAGTCGACCTTCTCGACCCGCTCTGGCGGCCACTCCTCGCCCATGTCGAAGGCGTGCGAAACCACCCGGGTGCCGACGGCAAGCTGCTGCCACAACTGCGGCCGCAGGCGCCGGTTGACCTGCGGCAGCAGGTAGAGCGTGACCACCGTGGCCGCGGACACGTCGGTCTTGAACAGGTCGCCCACGCGGAACTGGACCTTGTCGGTCACGCCAGCGGTGCGGGCATTCTGGTTGGCCTCGGCGATGCGCTCGGGGTTGAGGTCGATGCCGACGCCGCGAGCACCGCGCTCCTTGGCCGCAGTGATGACGATGCGGCCGTCGCCGCAGCCGAGGTCGTACACCATGTCGCGCGCACTGACGTTGGCCATCTCGAGCATCTTGTTGACCACCTCCTGCGGCGTCGGCACGTAGGGCACGTCGAGGGCGGGGGGGGTCTGGGCCCGGACGAGGCCGGGTACCGCGACGAGCGACAGGCCGGCCAGCAGCGCGTGCCGGCGGGCGATCAGGGGCTGTTCGGAAGGACGAAGGATGGGCGACACGGGCGGTTCCTTTGTTGCAAAAACAAGATACGAACGTGCAATCGTCGCGGCACGGGCGGACGAGCCGTGTAGGACAACACCCCACGCCGTCCCGCTGGGCCACGGCCAGAGTGTAAGCACTCGTGCGGACTCTTGCACACCGGCGGCCCGCCACCACATCATGCGCTCGCGGATGCGAACCGGGCCCGCCGGGCCCGGCAATCTGCCCCCCGGTACCGCTATGTGGAAAAGAGTGACCCTGCTGTGGAGCCTGTTGCGCGGCGACGCGCTGCGCCTGTGGCGCGCACTGCGCCATCCCGCCTCGCCCGGATGGCTCAAGCTGGGCATCGCCCTCGTGGCGATCTACCTGGTCTCGCCCATCGACCTCATTCCGGACGTCCTGCCCGTGGTGGGCGTGGTCGATGACCTGGTGCTGGTCCCGCTGGCGATCCGCTGGCTGCTGGACCGCCTGCCGCCCGAGGTGGCTGCGGCGTCGCGACGCCGCAGCTGAGCCGTTCGGCCGGCCCGAAAACGGGATGCGATCCCACACACACGGAGAAAGTCAGCGGGTTCACTCTGGATGACTCGCACCGGAGGCCAGAGATGAACGATCCCCGCGACATTCCCGCCCGTGAACATCCCACTGCCGGAGGCGCTCCGCAGGGTGAGCAGCCGTCCGCCGCGCCCGAGCGGCCGCAGCCCTGGCATGAAGCCGACGAGAAGCCATCGGCCGGAAAGGCCCCGCGCGGCGGCGGCGCCCCCATCGGCACGCACAGCCTGACCGGCGGCGGTGCCGCCGTAGGCATGCCCCAGAAGCCGGACGAATCCCCGGCGGCCGAGCGCAGCCAGCCGCGCGAGGAGCCTCCGGGGCCCGACAAGCCCGACCTGCTGATCGAGCCGCGCGCCGGCGCGGGCGACCTGCTGGGGCATTGAACGCTCCCGGGCCGCAGTCAGTGCGGCTCAGAAGGTGTGAATGGCGGATTCGTTCACACCTTCTCAGTGCGCCCGGTGCCTCTGCTGGGCGTTCACCTCGTCGTGCAGCCTGCGGATGTCCTTCGGCCATTGCGCCTTGATGAAGGACAGCACGGCAAGGATCTCGTCGTCACTCAGCACACCCCGGTAGGCCGGCATGTCGGTCTCGTAACCAGGCTGCTTCGCCGCCTTGGCCACGCCGTCACGCGTGATCTCCAGCAGCACGGCATCGGGGTGGTGCCAGGTGTGGCCGCTCGCGTCGTGCGGTGGCGCGGGAAGCCGCCCCCGCGCATCCCGTTCGCGCCAGCGCGGCTGCCCTTCGAGTTGCACCCCGTGGCAGGCGGCGCAGTGGGCGTTGTAGAGCCGCTGGCCGGCGGCGACGAGGGCGAGGTCATCCGGGCGCAGCAGGGCGTCCTGGCGGCTGTCACAACCGGGCAGCAGCAGGCTGGCGGCGCAAGCCAGCATCACCGCCAGCGGCCGTTGGCCGTGCACGCCAGCCGCCCTCACTGGCGCAGCGCAAACCGCGCCGCCTGCGCAATGCTTTGCGCGTCGACTGCGAAGAACCTCCGCAGCGCGGCGCGCGTGTCGCTGCGGCCGAAGCCGTCGGTGCCAAGGGTGATGTAGCGGCGCCCCGGCGGCAGGAAAGCCCGCACCTGCTCGGGCACCGCCCGCACGTAGTCCGTTGCGGCGATCACCGGACCACCGTCACCCAGCAAGTCCGCGAGATAGGACTGCACATGCGCCTCCCCCCGCATGGCCCGCTGCTCGCAGCCGACGCCGTTGCGCGCGAGCTCGCTCCAGCTCGTGACGCTGATCACCTCGCAGGCGATGCCCTCGCCGGCCAGCGCCTCCGCGGCGCGGATCACCTCGGTGAGGATCGCGCCCGACCCCAGCAGCGTCACCCGCGTGGAACCTTCGCCGTACCGGCCGAAGCGCCACGCCCCACGCACGATGCCCTCGCGCGCCTCGGCCGGGATATCCGGCTGCGCGTAGTTCTCGTTCATGAGCGTGAGGTAGTAGAAGACGTCCTGCTGCTCCACCAGCATTTCGCGCATGCCCTGGTCCACCAGCACCACCATCTCGCCCGCGAAGGCCGGGTCGTAGGCCTTGCAGTTGGGGATGGTGGCCGCCACCAGGTGGCTGCTGCCGTCCTGGTGCTGCAGGCCCTCGCCGCCCAGCGTGGTGCGGCCCGAGGTCGCGCCCAGCAGAAAGCCCCGCGCGCGCTGGTCGGCGGCGGCCCAGATGGCGTCGCCCACGCGCTGGAAGCCGAACA
>DAIMZU010000210.1:0-5518 GCA_036733845.1 Ramlibacter sp. | reverse complement strand
CTCAAAGGCTACGCAGGGCCTGCGTTGCTTGAAACCTATACGACCGAACGTGCTCCCGTGGGCGCGCAGATCGTGGCGCGCGCCAACCAGTCCCGCCTGGACTATGCGCCCCTGAAGGCCTGCTTCAGGGATGAGAAGGCGGCTGACCCTGTCGCGGCTGGCCTTGAAAAGCTGGCGGATCCTGGCGACGAAGGTGTGGCGAGGCGCACAGCGCTGGCTGCTGCCCTCGACCTCAAGAACTACGAGTTCAATGCACAAGGGGTGGAACTCAACCAGCGCTATGTATCGGCGGGTGTGGTCCCTGACGAAGATGCCGAGCGAGAGGTCTGGAAGCGCGACCCACAGCTTCATGTGCAGCCGACAACCCGTCCTGGCGCCAAGTTGCCCCATGCGTGGTTGGTGGGTGCCGATGGGCGCCGGACTTCAACGCTCGACCTGGTGGGCAAGGGGAAGTTTGCCCTTGTGACCGGCATTGCAGGGTGTGCCTGGGTGGAGGCCGCCAAGCAACTCGCCCTACCGTTCCTAAAAACGGTGGTCATCGGAGTGCACGGCGCTCAGGACTCCTATGCCACCTGGCACGGTGTGCGTGAGATCGAGGAAGCTGGCGCCCTTCTCGTGAGGCCTGATGGCGTTGTCGCCTGGCGGCAGCATGGCGGGGCTGCAGACGCAGAGCATGCCAAGGATCTGCTGTCGGAAGCGTTGTCATCGGTCCTGGCCACCGAAGTGCTGGTTGCGGAGACCGCGTGATACAGCGTGCATTTCTGGGCATGTCGCATACACCGCTGATGGGGTTGAACCCCATCGCTCCCGCGGTAGAAACAGCGCTCGAAGCAGCCATTGCGACTGCCCGTGAGCAGGTGCGGGCATTTGCGCCAGAGCTCGTTGTCCTGATTGCACCGGACCACTACAACGGCTTCTTCAATGAATTGATGCCGCCGTTCTGTATTGGCACTGAGGCGAACTCGGTGGGGGACTACTCGACACCCAGCGGGTCGATGAATGTGGACGCATCCGCAGCGATTGGCCTGGCGAAGAAGCTCATGGACGAAGACTTCGACATCGCCATCTCGCGACGCATGTCCGTGGACCATGGATTCGCCCAGGCGCTGCAACTGCTGTGGGGCAGCCTCGATACCCCACCGGTGCTGCCCATCTTCATGAACGCGGTGGCTCAACCAGGCATTCCTCGCATGCGCCGCTGCAAGGCTCTGGGCGAAGTCATCGGACGCTTCCTGGACACAGACCCTCGGCGCACGCTGCTCATCGGTTCGGGCGGCCTTTCGCATGAGCCTCCCGTGCCTACGCTGTCTCACCCGGACCCTGCTGTGCGTGAGCGCATCACCAGCAAGCGGGAGCCGACCGAACAAGAGCGCCATGCCAAGACGCAGCGCGTCATGGCGGCTGGGATGGCCCTGGCATCAGGGACAAGCTCCATGAAACCCCTCAATCCTGAGTGGGACCGCCGCTGGATGGACAGCCTGGCCGGCGGCGAAGCCGATCTGCGGCGGTTGTGCGAGATGACGGAGGACAGCATCGAGGAACAGGCCGGCTTATCGGCCCATGAATCCAAGACCTGGTTGGTCGCGCGCTGTGCGCTGCCTACCGATCGCCCGCTTGCCAGCACCCTCAACTACTACCAAGAAATCCCCGAGTACATCGCCGGCTTTGGCGCGATGTTGCTCAAGGCCTGAAAACTGAACAGAAGGAAACACCATGGAAAACCGAATTGCACAGTGGGCAGAGCGCCTACGCACGGCCGAAGAACACAAGGCCCCCATCGATCCCTTGCGCGAAGAGATTGGCGAAGATGCGGACGGAAGCATCGCCTACGCCATCCAGCAAGCGAACGTCGCCTATGCCGTCTCCCAGGGCCGCCGTATCGTGGGCCGCAAGATCGGACTGACCTCGCCCGCCGTGCAAAAGCAGCTTGGCGTCGACCAGCCGGACTTCGGCACGCTGTTCGCCGACATGGTGTTCGGTGATGACGAAGAGGTGCCAATGGTACGTACGCTGCAGCCCAAGGTCGAAGCCGAGGTCGCACTCGTGCTCGCCAGTGATCTGCCACGCGTGGACACCACCCTGGTCGAACTCATTGCCGCCACGGCCTATGTGATGCCGGCCATCGAGATCGTGGGCAGCCGCATCGCCAACTGGAACATCCGCTTTGCCGACACCGTGGCTGACAACGCATCCAGCGGGCTCGTTGTGCTTGGCGGCGTTCCGACCAAGCTCGATGGTCTGGACCTCAAGATGTGCGCAATGACGATGACCCGCGGCACTGAAACAGTCTCCAGCGGTAGCGGGGCCGCTTGCCTGGGCCATCCCCTGAATGCTGCCGTTTGGCTTGCTCGCAAGTTGGCAACCCTGGGTCAGCCGTTGCGCGCTGGCGACCTGGTCCTTACCGGGGCATTGGGCCCCATGGTCGCGGTCAATGCAGGCGACCGCTTTGAAGCTCACATCGAGGGTGTCGGAACGGTACGGGCCCGCTTCTCCGCTGCGTGAGCTGCGTTCACTCCCAGCTCCTATCTACCACCTCGACGGCGACAGCCGTTGCAACGCACAAGGAACAGCAATGACCCGCAAGCTCAAGGCCGCCATCATCGGCAGCGGCAACATCGGCACAGATCTGATGATCAAGATCATGCGCCACGGCCGGAACATCGAAATGGGTGCCATGGTTGGCATCGACGCGGCCTCGGACGGCCTGGCGCGCGCCGCGCGCCTTGGTGTAGCTGTGACCCACGAGGGGGTGGAAGGGCTGACCCGTCTTCCTATGTTTGCGGATATTGACATCGTGTTCGATGCAACGTCTGCCGGCGCCCACGTCAAGAACGACGCACTCCTGCGCAAGCTCAAGCCATCAATCCGCATGGTGGACCTGACGCCCGCGGCGATCGGCCCGTACTGCATACCGGTGGTGAACGGCGCGGAGCATCTGGACGCTGCCAACGTCAACATGGTCACGTGCGGCGGCCAAGCCACTATCCCGATGGTTGCCGCGGTATCGCGCGTGGCCAAGGTTCACTACGGCGAGATCGTCGCCAGCATCTCCAGCAAGAGCGCAGGCCCTGGCACCCGCGCCAATATTGACGAGTTCACCGAGACCACCTCCAAAGCCATCGAAGTGGTGGGTGGTGCAGCCAAGGGCAAGGCCATCATCGTGCTCAACCCTGCAGAGCCACCGCTGATGATGCGCGACACCGTTTACACGCTGAGCGAGCTGGCGGACGAGGATGCGATCGCCAGGTCCGTAGAGCGCATGGCTTCAGATGTGCAGGCCTATGTACCCGGCTATCGACTCAAACAGAAGGTGCAGTTTGATCGCATCGAGAGCGACAGGCCGATCCGCATTCCCGGCGTGGGTATGAGCATGCATGGGTTGAAGACCTCCATCTTTTTGGAAGTGGAAGGTGCTGCGCATTACCTGCCCGCCTACGCAGGCAACCTGGACATCATGACCAGCGCCGGCCTGCGCACCGCTGAGTCCATGGCCGAGCGAATGCTCGAAGCCGCACACGCCTGAAGGAATCCATCATGAGCAACGATCAATCTAAAAAGATCTACATTTCCGACGTGACGCTGCGTGACGGCAGCCATGCCATCCGCCACCAGTACAGCGTAGAACAGGCAAAGCAGATTGCCAAGGCGCTTGATGATGCCAAGGTGGACTCCATCGAGGTCGCCCATGGTGATGGCTTGCAGGGAGGCAGCTTCAACTACGGCTTTGGAGCGCACACCGACATCGAATGGATCGAGGCCGTAGCGAGCGTCATCAAGCACGCAAAGATTGCAACGCTGCTGCTGCCCGGGATCGGCACTGTGCACGACCTGAAGGCCGCCTATGACGCTGGCGCACGCATTGTGCGTGTCGCAACCCATTGCACCGAGGCCGACATCTCCAAGCAGCACATCGAATATGCCCGCCATCTGGGCATGGAAGCGGTTGGCTTCCTGATGATGAGCCATATGACCACGCCCCAAGCGTTGGCACAACAGGCCAAGCTGATGGAGTCCTACGGAGCTACCTGCTGCTACGTGGTGGACTCTGGCGGGGCCTTGAGCATGAACGATGTGAAAGAGCGGTTCCGTGCTTTCAAGGACACGCTCAAGCCGGAAACCCAAACCGGCATGCACGCGCACCACAACCTGAGCCTGGGTGTGGCCAACAGCATCGTTGCCGTTGATGAAGGTTGTGATCGCGTCGATGCCAGCCTGGCTGGCATGGGTGCCGGTGCGGGAAATGCCCCGCTGGAGGTTTTCGTTGCCGCAGCAGCGCGTTTGGGATGGAGCCACGGAACTGATCTCTACAAGCTGATGGATGCTGCAGACGACATCGTGCGCCCCCTGCAGGATCGCCCTGTGCGCGTGGATCGGGAAACCTTGGCGCTGGGCTACGCGGGCGTCTATTCAAGCTTCCTGCGCCATTCCGAGGCCGCGGCGAAGAAGTACGGCCTCAAGACGGTCGACATCTTGGTCGAGCTTGGCAAGCGCCGCATGGTGGGCGGACAGGAAGACATGATCGTCGACGTCGCCCTTGACCTGCTGCGCACCAACTCCTCATCGTCCCCGGCTGCCCACGCCGCTTGACTGAGCCCGCCGACTCATTCGATACCGAAAGATAGAAAGAAATCTCATGACCACAGCAGCTAGCGCAATCTCGGAAGCGTCGACCAGCCGCTTCGTGCGTATCAAGGAAGCGGACCTCGATCTCCAACTCCACTACAACGACGCCGGCAGCGGCGATGAAACCGTGGTCATGCTCCACGGCTCCGGTCCCGGTGCGAGCGGGTGGGCGAACTTCAACCGCAACGTTGAGCCGTTCGTCAATGCAGGCTACCGTGTGATCCTGATGGACTGCCCGGGCTGGAGCAAGAGCGATCCCATCGTCAGCAACGGATCGCGCTCTGAACTCAATGCACGGGCCCTCAAGGGGCTGCTGGATGCAATCGGCATCGATAAGGTGCACCTCGTGGGCAACTCGATGGGAGCGCACAGCACGGTCGCCTTCGCGTTGGCGAACCCTGGCCGCATCGGCAAGCTGGTGCTGATGGGCGGTGGAACGGGCGGCGTGAGCTCCTTCGTGCCCATGCCGACGGAAGGCATCAAGCTCATCGGCGCCTTGTACCGGGACCCGACGATCGAAAACCTCAAGCGGATGATGAACGTGTTCGTGTATGACACGAGCAACCTCACCGATGCACTGTTCCAGGCGCGCCTGGACAACATGCTCGCTCGCCGGGATCACCTGGAGAATTTTGTCAAAAGCGCTGAGGCCAATCCCAAGCAGTTCCCTGATGTCGGTCACCGCCTGGGCGAGATCAAGGCCCCGTCTCTGATCATCTGGGGCCGCGACGACAGGTTCGTGCCGTTGGATACCGGGCTGCGCCTGGTGGCCGGCTTGCAGAACGCTGATCTGCACGTCTTCAGCCGCTGCGGCCACTGGGCCCAGTGGGAGCATGCCGAGAAGTTCAATCGCATGGTGCTGGAGTTCCTCCAGCGCTGAGCGCCCGGCTTACGC
>DAIMZU010000209.1:0-5524 GCA_036733845.1 Ramlibacter sp. | reverse complement strand
GCCTTCCGCCTTGGCGATGCGGAAGGCCCAGCCGCGCGTCTGCGAGGCGTCGCTGGACAGCACCAGGCAGTCGAAACCTGACAGGTCGGACGGGTGCGCCGGCGTTCCCTTCCGCGCCAGGTACTCCGGCGTGGCGACGCACAGGCGCCGGTTGTCCGCGAGGCGAAGGCTCACGAGCGAGGACTCGGCCAGGTCGCCCACCCGCACCGCGCAGTCGTAGCCCTCGCCGGCGAGGTCCACCACCCGGTCGCTGAGGTTGAGGGACAGGCTCACCTCGGGGTGGGCCTCGCGGAATCCGGGCACCAGGGGCGCGACGTGCCGGCGGCCGAACCCCGCCGGGGCGGTCACGCGCAGGTGGCCACTGGCCTTGACGCCGCCTGCGCTGACGCTGGCCTCGGCGTTCGACAGGTCGGCCAGCAGGCGCTGGCAATCCTCCAGGAAGGCGCTGCCCTCGTGCGTCAGGCCCAGCCGGCGGGTGCTGCGCACCAGCAGCTTGACGCCCAGCCGTTCTTCCAGGGCATCGAGCCGTCGGCCGATGACGGCGGGGGCCACGCCTTCAGCCCGTGCGGCGGCGCTGAGGCTGCCGCGCTGGGTCACGGCGACAAAAGTCTCGAGTTGCTTGAGCTTGTCCATTAACTACATTTCAGTCACAGGTAATTTGCCATAAATCAGGATTCCCATCCATTAAAGTCTCAAATAAAGTCCCGGGCATGAACCCGCCGCGCGCCGTGCTGTTCGATGCCTATGGGACCCTGTTCGACGTCTACAGCGTCGGGTTGCTGGCCGAGCAATTGTTCCCGGGCCAGGGGCAGGCCCTGGCGCTGCTCTGGCGGGACAAGCAGATCGAGTACACGCGGCTGGTCACGACCAGCGGCCCGGCCGACCACTACCGCCCGTTCTGGGAGCTGACCCGCGCCGGCCTGGTCCACGCCTGCGCGCGGCTGGGACTGCCGCTGACGCCCGAGCGCGAGCAGCAGCTCATGAACCAGTACCGCCACCTGTCCTCCTTTCCGGAGAACCGGGCGGTGCTGCAGTCCCTGCGCGAGCGGGGCATTCCCGCCGGCATCCTCTCCAATGGCGACCCCGCGATGCTGGCGGTCGCCCTTCGCAGCGCGGGGCTGGCCGACTTCATCGATCCGGTGCTCAGTGTCGACGCCGTGCGCAAGTACAAGATCCATCCGGACGCCTACGCGCTCGGCCCGAAGGCGCTCGGGCTGCCCGCAGGGCAGATCCTGTTCGTCAGCTGCAATGGCTGGGACGCGCTGGGCGCCACCTGGTATGGCTACCAGACCCTGTGGGTGAACCGCTGGCAGCTGCCTTTCGAGTCCCTCGACACGCCACCCACCCGCACCGGCAGCACCCTGAGCGACGTGCTGTCGTTCTTCCCCTGATTTCTTTCTTCGCGAGGAGCCCCCCATGAGTGACTACACACCGATCCACGGCCTGAAGGTCGACCCCGCGCTGGCGCGCTTCATCGACGAGCAGGTGCTGCCCGGCACCGGCGTCGAGCGCGAGGCCTTCTGGCGCGGCTTCGACGCGCTCGTCCATGAACTGGCGCCGCGCAATGCCGACCTGCTGGCCGAGCGCGACCGGCTGCAGGCGGAACTCGACCGCTGGCACGCCGACCATCCGGGCCCGATCGGCGACATGCCGGCTTACCGTGGCTTCCTGGAGCGCATCGGCTATCTGGTCCCGCAGCCTGCGGGCGTGCAGGCCACCACCGCCAACGTGGACGCCGAACTCGCGCAGCAGGCCGGCCCCCAGTTGGTGGTGCCGATCCTGAACGCGCGCTATGCGCTCAACGCGGCGAACGCGCGCTGGGGCTCGCTCTATGACGCCCTCTACGGGACCGACGCCATTCCCGAGTCCGGCGGCGCCGAGAAAGGCCCGGGCTACAACGAGGTGCGCGGTGCCCGCGTCATCGCGTATGCACGCAAGGTTCTCGACCAGGCCGCCCCCCTGGACAGCGGATCGCACGCCGATGCGACGGGCTACCGCATCGAAGGCGGCCGGCTGCGCGTGTCGTTGCGCGGCGGGGCCACCGCGGGACTGCGGGATGCCGCCGCATTCGCCGGCTACCAGGGCGATGCCGCCGCGCCGTCGTCCGTGCTCCTGCGCCACAACGGCCTGCACCTGGACCTGCGGATCGACCGCAGCCACCAAATCGGTGCGACCGATGCGGCCGGCGTGAGCGACCTGGTGCTGGAGTCTGCGCTGTCGACCATCTTGGACCTCGAGGACTCCATCGCCGCGGTGGACGCGCAGGACAAGCTGCTGGCCTACCGCAACTGGTTCGGCATCCTGCAGGGCACGCTCACCGAGCAGGTGAGCAAGGGCGGCAGGAGCTTCACCCGTGGCCTGAACCCCGACCGCGTCTACCAGGGCGCCGACGGCGGCGAGGTGCGCCTGCACGGGCGATCGCTGCTGTTCCTGCGCAACGTGGGCCACCTCATGACCAACCCCGCCATCCTGTGGGACGGCGGCAAGGAGATCCACGAGGGCATCATGGACGCGGTGGTCACCACCGCGATCGCAATGGTCGACCTGCGGGGCAAGGGGGCCAACGGCATCCGCAACTCGCGCACCGGCTCGGTCTACATCGTCAAGCCCAAGATGCACGGGCCGCAGGAGGTGGCCTTCGCCTCCGAGCTGTTCGCGCGCGTGGAGCAGCTGCTGGGCCTGCCGGCCGACACGGTGAAGCTGGGCATCATGGACGAGGAGCGCCGCACCAGCGTCAACCTGCAGGCCTGCATCGCCGCGGCGGCGGCGCGCGTGGCCTTCATCAACACCGGCTTCCTGGACCGCACCGGCGACGAGATGCACACGGCCATGCTGGCCGGGCCGATGCTGCGCAAGGGCGACATGAAGTCCACCCCCTGGATCAAGGCCTACGAGCGCAACAACGTGCTGGTCGGACTGTCCTGCGGCCTGCGGGGGCGTGCCCAGATCGGCAAGGGGATGTGGGCCATGCCGGACCTGATGGCCGCGATGCTCGAACAGAAGGTGGCTCACCCGATGGCCGGCGCCAACACCGCCTGGGTGCCGTCGCCCACCGCGGCTACGCTGCACGCGCTGCACTACCACCAGGTCGATGTGTTCGCGATCCAGCGCGAGCTGGAGCAGACCCGCGCCGAGTCCGTCCGGGACGAGATCCTCAACGACCTGCTGCAGGTGCCGGTGAGCGCCGACGCTTCGTGGAGCGCCGCCGAACGGCAGCAGGAACTCGACAACAACGTCCAGGGCATCCTGGGCTACGTGGTCCGCTGGGTCGACCAGGGCGTGGGCTGCTCCAAGGTTCCGGACATCCACAACGTCGGCCTGATGGAGGACCGCGCCACGCTGCGCATCTCCAGCCAGCACATCGCGAACTGGCTGCACCACGGCGTGGTCAGCGCCGAGCAGGTGAACGAGACTTTCCGCCGGATGGCGGCCGTGGTGGACAGGCAGAACGCCGGAGATCCGCTGTACCAGCCGATGGCGGGCCGCTGGGAGGCGAGCCACGCTTATCGTGCCGCCCTGGACCTGGTGTTCAAGGGCCGGGAGCAGCCTTCGGGGTACACCGAGCCGCTGCTGCACGCCTGGCGGCAGAAGGCGAAGGCGCAGGCCTGAGCCTGGACAGGGCTGGGACCAAAGCTGACAAAGCCGTCAGTGTTCACAGGGCCCGTCGTCCTCGCAACGGCGGCCCGTGCCTACACTGGCCCCATGCCCTCCCCAACGCCCCTGTCGTCCGGCCTGCGCGGCTGGTTCGACCGAGCCTTCAGCCCGGCGCCCACCGCGCGGCGGGCGCAGCGGCGCGAGGACCCGCCGGCCACGGCTGCCAACAGCAGCGCCATGTGGCCCAGCCGCTTTGCCGGCGACACCCCGGAGGGGAGCGCGCCGCAGGACCCGTTCCCGGATCAGCGGCTGCAGTTGGCGGATGAAGTCGCGATCGAACTCATGGCCCGGCCCGAACTGCGCCAGGCGCCGGCGCCGGTGCAGGACTTCCTGCTGCGCCATTGGTCGCTCGTGATTGCGCATGCGCAACTGCAGGACCGCCGGGGAACGCCCGATCCGGGCGGCTTTCTCGCCACCGTCGATGAACTGCTGTGGAGCGTCCGCCGGGACGCCACCTTGCGGCGCCCTTCCCGGCTGACTCGACTGGTGCCCCGGCTGCTGCGGCATCTGCGTGAGGGGCTCGCTCTTCTGGGCAGCGATCAGCCCGATGCCGGCGACTTCTTCGAGCAACTCGAAAAGCTGCACCGGCCGGTGCTGAAGCTGTGCGAACTGCGGCGCCAGGAGAGCCTGCCCTTCGCCAGCGAGAGCCTGGCGCCTGCGTCCTGCGCTCCGCCCGCCGAGCCGGTGCTGCCTGCGCTTCGCCAGGGCAGCTGGATCTCGCTCTACTCGCGCCACCGTTGGGTCCGCGCCCGGCTGGAGTGGGTGGACCCGCAGGGCCGGCAATTCCTTTTCGCGAGCGCCCACGGCGGCCTGCATGCGTTGTCGCGGCGCCTGCTCGAGCGGCTCGAACGTGAGGGGCACGTCCGGCTGGCCTCCTCTGCAGCTCAACGATCATGAGCACGGACGCGGCACCCGGACCCGGCCGCTGCCCGCTGTGCGGCGGACCGAATGGCTGTGCCATGGCCACATGCGAGGGTCAGGCGCAGGCCACCGGAACCACGGCACCCTGCTGGTGCGCCGAAGTGGCGTTCGACGCGGCGCAGATCCAGCGGGCGGCGGGGCAGATGCACTGCCTGTGCCGCCGCTGTGCCCAACCCGCGTCGCCGCCGCCGCGCAGGTCCTGAGCAGCTCAGGCAACCTCTTGCGCATAGGCGGCCGTGCCGATCGCTGCGCGAGCGAGCACGAAAGCTGCTCCGATGTCGGTGGACTGCCGCAGCATCTCCAGCGGCGCGTCGCCTGCCCGGCGCAGCGCGGGTGCCGCGAGCCGTTCCGCCCAATCGGCACTGAAGAACCGCTCGAGATCTTCCGCGGCGAATCCACTGGCAAGAAGCTCGGCTTTCACGTCCAGGGGCACAGGTGCGATATCACCGGTTTCGCCACTGTCGGTACGCAGGCTGTCTCGGTACGCGAGGATCGCTTCGTCCAGGTATTCCCAGTCGGTGGGGTGCGCCTGGGCCGGACGCGACCCTGCCGTGCGCTCTGCAATCCACGAAAGGCCGCTGGCAACCCAACCAGCCCCCGACCTCAGGAACTTGAGGGTCGGGGCCGCTGCCGGTGCACTCGCGCCGGAGAATCCGCTGGCAATTGTTCCGGCCGCAGTCTTCAGAAGCTTGGCCAGACTCGGGATCGTTGCCGGCGCATTCGCGACGGAAAGTGCCACGCCGACCCCACCCCAGGCGATGCCGAAGTATCTGGCAAAGCGCGCGGCGTCGGCTCTGACCTTCATGTGATCACCCCAGCGGATCCAGCGCCCGCCAGCGCTCTCGACTTTTCCGCGGTAGAAGGCATTGCCCAGCGCGCTTCCCGCCAGCGGCAGCGCCGGCTTACCGGATCCGGCCAGCCGGCGGCTCTTGTTGGCGTACAGCACGTT
>DAIMZU010000208.1:0-5540 GCA_036733845.1 Ramlibacter sp. | reverse complement strand
GCCAAGGCCTCGAAGGCGTCGAAGTCGTGGACCCACTGCTGGACGGCCACGAAGCTCGAGCCGTCCAGCCCGTCACCCTGGCCTGCGACGATGGCCGCCTCGATGGCATCGTCTCCGCGCGGGTTCTCGGTGCCATCCTCGTAGCCAGTGAGGTCGCGCGCATGGCCGCTCGCGCCCAGCTTGTGGCGAAAGCCGTCGACGATCTGATGCAGGCGCATGGCGGGTGCCAAGGTCTTTTCCAGCTTGCGGCTGAGCTGCAGCAGCTCACCGAGGTCGTCGCCGCGAACCCAGCACCACAGCGCATGCGGCGTCGCGGGCACGGTCGCGCCCGGGCCGGAGAAGTCGGGAAAGGCATGCAGGCCGGGCACGTCAGCGCCGAGGGCCTGCACCAGCGGCTCGCCGATGCCCACGACCAGCGTCCGCCCATCCGCCAGCGGCGACAGGCTGGACAGTGCCTTGCGCAGCGCAGCCGCGTCAGCCGCGTCAGCCGCGTCAGCGAGGTCGAAGACGATGTAGCGTGCCACGGCGGGCACGGATTCGAGGATTCCAGGCTGGGGAACGTTCATGGGAGCAAATGGTAGTGGAGCCGCACCCAACACGGCCCGCTGCAGGCTCAGGACAGCCGGCGCACGCCCGGCAGTTCGCACGCGTAGATCGCGTTGCGCAGGGCGGCGATCGCCTCGTAGCGCGTGAAGCTGCGGCGCCAGGCCAGCACCACCCGGCGCGAGGGCTCGTCGCTGTCGAAGGGGATGTACTTGACGAAGGCCTCGTCTTCCTTGCGGCGGCGCGGCCGCGGCTCGAAGGCCTCGCGCGGGACCGACAGGCGGGGCACCAGGGTCACGCCCATGCCGGCGGCGACCATGTGCTTGATGGTCTCCAGCGATGAGCCCTCGAAGCTCTTGCGGATGCCCTCGGCATTGGAAGAGAAGCGCGCGAACTCCGGACACACTTCGAGGACGTGGTCGCGAAAGCAGTGGCCCGTGCCCAGGAGCAGCATGGTCTCGGACTTGAGTTCCTGGGCGCTGATCGACTTGCGCGCGGCCAGCGGATGGCCGCTGGGCACCGCCACCATGAAGGGCTCGTCGTACAGCGGCGCGATGGCGAGGTTGGTGTCGGGGAAGGGTTCGGCCAGGATGGCGCAGTCGATCTCGCCGGTGCGCAGCATCTCGAGCAGCCGCGCGGTGAAGTTTTCCTGCAGCATGAGCGGCATCTGCGGCGTGCGCGCGATCGCCTGGCGGACCAGGTCGGGCAGCAGGTACGGGCCGATGGTGTAGATGACGCCCAGCGTGAGCGGCCCCGCGAGCGGGTCCTTGCCGCGCTTGGCGATCTCGCGGATGGCGGCAGCCTGCTCCAGCACGCTCTGGGCCTGGCGCACGATTTCCTCGCCCAGTGGGGTCACCGCCACTTCGCTGGCGCTGCGTTCGAACAGCTTGACCTCGAGTTCCTCCTCGAGCTTCTTGATGGCCACCGACAGCGTGGGCTGCGACACGAAGCACGCTTCGGCGGCCTTGCCGAAGTGTTTTTCGCGGGCCACGGCGACGATGTACTTGAGCTCGGTCAGTGTCATTGTTGTTGTTGCAGGTGAGGCACTAAGCCTTGAGGTACTCGGATTTTCCACCCAACCAGCGCGCCACGTGCCGCCGGGCGAGTTCGGGATGCTGGTCGAGCACACCGGGCGCGGCGGCGCGCACGCGCTCGAGCAGCGGCCGGTCCTGCTCCAGGTCGGCAAAGCGCAGGAGCGGCGCGCCGGATTGCCGCGCACCGAGGAACTCGCCGGGCCCGCGGATCTCGAGGTCGCGCCGGGCGATCTCGAAGCCGTCGTGGGTCTCGGCCATGGCCTTCAGGCGCGCCTTCGCGGTGTCGCCCAGGCGCCCGCCCTCGCCGGCCGCGTACAGCAGCACGCAGGCCGAGGCCGCGGCGCCGCGCCCCACGCGGCCGCGCAGCTGGTGCAGCTGCGACAGCCCGAAGCGCTCCGCGTGCTCGATCACCATCAGCGAGGCATTGGGCACGTCCACGCCCACCTCGATGACGGTGGTGGAGACCAGGACGCCGGTCTCGCCGCGCTCGAAGCCGTCCATGACAGCGCGCTTGTCCGCCTGGGGCATCCGCGAGTGCAGCAGGCCCACACGGACGCCCGGCAGCGCTTCACTGAGCTGCTGGTGGGTGGCGGTGGCATTGGAGAGGTCCAGCGCCTCGCTCTCCTCGATCAGTGGACAGACCCAGTAGACCTGCCGCCCCTGTGCGAGCTGCGCCCGGATGCGCTCGATGACTTCCTCGCGCCGGCTCTCGGCCACGACGCGCGTGAGCACGGGCGTGCGGCCGGGGGGCAGCTCGTCCAGGGTGGAGACGTCGAGGTCGGCGTAATACGACATCGCCAGCGTGCGCGGAATCGGTGTCGCGGACATCATGAGCAGGTGCGGCTCGAGTCCGGGCTCGTGGATCTTGCCCCGCAGCGCGAGCCGCTGGGCGACGCCGAAGCGGTGCTGCTCGTCGATGATGGCCAGGCCCAGCCGGCTGAACTGCACCTGCTCCTGGATGACCGCGTGCGTGCCCACCACCAGCGCCGCTTGGCCGCTGGCGACCTGCGCGAGCATGGCGGTGCGCTCCTTCTTCTTCTGGCTGCCGGTGAGCCAGGCCACGGACAGGCCCCGTGGGGCCAGCAGCGGCTCGAGCCATCCGATGAGCTTGCGGAAGTGCTGCTCGGCCAGGATCTCCGTCGGGGCCATGAGCGCGCACTGCCAGCCGGCATCGATGCACACCGCCGCGGCCAGGGCCGCCACCACCGTCTTGCCGGAGCCGACGTCGCCCTGCAGCAGCCGGTGCATGGGGTGCTCGCGCGCCAGGTCGCGCGCGATCTCCTCGCCGACCCGCTGCTGCGCCCCGGTGAGTCCGAACGGAAGCGCGGCGAGCAACTGGTCCCGCAGGCCGCCGGACAGCGGGACCAGGGCAGGCGCGCGAAGGGCGTCGCGTTCGCGCTTGCTCGCGAGTTGCGACAGCTGCTGCGCGAGCAGTTCCTCGGCCTTCAGCCGCTGCCAGGCGGGGTGGCTGCGGTCCTCCAGCATGGCCAGGGAGGTGCCTGTGCCCGGGTGGTGCAGGAATTCGATGGCCTCGCGCAGCCCCCACCGCGCATCGAGTCCCAGGCCGGCCGCCAGCCCGGGGGGCAGCGTATCCGACAGGTCGGCCCGCACCAGGGCCGATTCGATCGCCTTGCGCAGGTAGGCCTGGGGCAGTGCGGCCACCGTCGGGTAGACCGGCGTGAGCGCAGAAGGCAGTGCGCCCGTGGCCGGACGCACCACGGGGTGCACCATCTGCCAGCCGAACAGGCCACCCCGGAGTTCGCCGCGCGCGCGCAGGCGCGTGCCCACGGCCATCGCCTTCTGGTGCGAGGGATAGAAGCTGAAGAAGCGCAACTGGCAGGTGTCGGTGCCATCGTCGAGGACGACCACCAGTTGCCTTCGCGGACGGTAGCCGATCTCGCAGGCGGTGACGGTGCCCTCGACCTGCGCGGGCTCGCCCGCGCGGGCTTCGCGCAGCGTCACGATGCGCGTCTCGTCCTCGTAACGCAGCGGCAGGTGCAGCGCCAGGTCCACGTCCCGGGACAGTCCCAGCTTCAGCAAGGCTTTCTGGGGGGCGGACAGGGGCTTGCCATCGGGCATGGGACAATTCTGCCTCTTCCGGTTTCCATCCCTCCTTGGCACGGGCCTGTCCGGCCCTCAAGCACCATGCGCGACTTCACCGTGGGCGACTTCGATTTCGCCCTGCCTCCCGAACTCATCGCCCAGCATCCTGCCTCCGAACGCAGCGCCTCGCGCCTGCTCGACGGGCGCTCACCTTCGCCGGTGGACCGGATCTTCCGGGACCTGCCCTCGCTGCTCGATGCGGGTGACCTGCTGGTGTTCAACGACACCCAGGTCATCAAGGCCCGCCTGTTCGGCAGCAAGCCGACCGGCGGTCGGCTGGAACTGCTGGTCGAGCGGGTGCTGGCTGATGGCGAGGTGGTCGCCCACATGAAGGTCAGCAAGAAGCCGCCCGCCGGCACCGTGCTGCGCATGGACGGCGGCTTCGAGGCGACGCTGCTCGGCCGCTGGCCCGACGAGGGCGGCACCCTGTTCCGCCTGCGCTTTTCCGGCGATCCTCACACACTCATGTCCACGCACGGCCACGTGCCGCTGCCCCCCTACATCGAGCACGCGGACACCGAAGAAGACGAGCGGCGCTACCAGACCGTGTTCGCCCGGCGCCCCGGCGCCGTGGCCGCGCCGACAGCCGCGCTGCACTTCGACGAGGGCGTGCTGTCCGCGCTCGACCTCCGTGGCGTCGAGCGCGCCAGCGTGACGCTCCACGTGGGCGCGGGCACCTTCCAGCCGGTGAAGGTCGAGAACATCGCCGAGCACGTGATGCACAGCGAGTGGTACGAGGTGCCCACAGCGACGCAGGAGGCGATCGCCCGCACCCGCGCGCGCGGCGGGCGCATTGTCGCCGTGGGCACGACCACGGTACGCACGCTCGAATCGTGGGCCCGCGGCGGCCAGGCCACCGGCGACACCGACATCTTCATCACCCCGGGCTTCGAGTGGCGGGTGGTCGACCGGCTCATCACCAACTTCCACCTGCCCCGCTCCACGCTGATGATGCTGGTCAGCGCCTTTGCTGGCTACGAGCGCATCATGGCGCTGTATCGCCACGCCGTGGACCGGCACTATCGATTCTTCAGTTACGGCGACGCGATGCTGCTCGCCCGCCAGGACCCTGCCTCCCATGCTTGAATTCGATGTCCTCCAGACCGAAGGCCTCGCCCGACGCGGTCGCCTCACGCTCAACCACGGCGTGGTTCAGACGCCGATCTTCATGCCCGTGGGCACCTACGGCACCGTCAAGGGCGTGACGCCGCGCTCGCTGCACGAGATGGGCGCGCAGATCATCCTGGGCAACACCTTCCACCTCTGGATGCGCCCGGGCCTGGACGTGCTGGAGCAGTTCGGCGGCCTGCACCGCTTCGAGCAGTGGAACAAGCCGATCCTGACCGACTCGGGCGGCTTCCAGGTCTGGAGCCTGGGCGAGATGCGCAAGATCAGCGAGGAAGGCGTGAAGTTCGCCTCGCCCGTCAACGGTGACCGCCTGTTCCTCACGCCCGAGATCTCGATGCAGATCCAGACGCTCCTGAACAGCGACATCGTGATGCAGTTCGACGAGTGCACGCCCTACGAGACCCGGGGCCACCGCACCACCGAGGCCGAGGCGCGCTTCTCCATGGAACTCAGCCGCCGCTGGGCGCATCGCTGCCGCACCGAGTTCGAGCGCCTGGGCAATCCGAACGCGCTGTTCGGCATCGTGCAGGGCGGCATGTTCGAGCACCTTCGGCAGGAATCGCTGGAGGCGCTGGTCGAGATGGACCTGCCGGGCTACGCCGTCGGCGGCGTGAGCGTCGGCGAGCCCAAGGACGAGATGCTGCGCATCATGGCGCACACGCCCCATCGGCTGCCGGCGCACAAGCCCCGCTACCTGATGGGCGTGGGCACCCCCGAGGACCTGGTGGATGG
>DAIMZU010000207.1:0-5543 GCA_036733845.1 Ramlibacter sp. | reverse complement strand
CGCGTGCTCCAGCTCGCTCATCACGGCCTGGTCGGCCTCGATGTTGATGCACAGGTAGTGCGCCTTGGCGAGCTTGTTGATCTGGTAGGCCAGCTGGCGGCGGCCCCAGTCTTCGACGCGGTGGATCTTGCCGCCGCCGGCGGTGATCATGCCCTTGTAGCGCTCGAGCATGGCGGGAACCTGCTCGCTCTGGTCCGGATGGATCAGCAGGACGATCTCGTAGTGACGCATAACACTCCTTGTGGATGAAGCCACCCGACTGAAACCCCAGGCTGGGGCCTGCGCGGTGTGGCAAGGAAAACCCCTTTATTGTGCAGCCAGCCAGAACGCGGGCCGTGCAACGCCAAAGAGGAAAAGCCCACGATTCTAGCACGGCGCAGGCGGATGCTGCCAGCCGGGTGAGCCGCCTGGCCTTTCCCGGCGCTTGACCCGCCTACGGAAAACCGCGATCTCCCCTCACTTTCCTTGGCGTCGCCGGGCTGGCACGATGATCTCCATGAACCCGCTGCACCGCACCCCTTCACGCCCCCACCTGGCTGCCGGTGTCAGCCGGGTGGGCTTTCGCAAGTGGTATGAGCGCGAACTGCTCTCGGGCCACGCCCACATGGTGCTAGCGCTGCTGAGCGTGGTGGCCCTGCTGGCCAGTCTCGAAGCCCTGTCGCACATGCAGAACGTGACCACCAACATCGTGGGGGCCGGCCTTTCGGGTGCGATTGCCTTGTGGGCGGCGCGAAACTACATGACCCGCCTGATGCGCGCCGAGTACGTCGCCCACCAGGCAACCTGCGCCGAATGCGGCGAGTACGGCCGCTTCGAGGTGGTCGGCGACCATGGCCACGAGGCCCAGGTGCGCTGCCGCAAGTGCGGGCATCGCTGGCTGATCAGCGAAGAGTGACCGCCTCTTCCAGCCCTGCCGCACCGCGGCGGGCCGTCACCAGGCTGACCGCGACCGTCACAGCCAGCCCGAGCGCGACGCCGAACACGCCGCTGGCCACCGGGACGATGTCCCACCACAGCCGGTTGGCCGGCGCGATGCCCACGGCGGCGCGGATGGCGGCGGTGTTCACGAGCATGTAGTAGAGCGTCACACCCACCCCGGCGAGCATGCCGGCGACCGCACCCGCGCCGGTGGCGCCGCGCCAGAAGATACCCAGCAGCATCGCCGGCACGATCGCGGACGCGGCCAGCGAGAACGAGGCCGTGACCAGAGGCAGAATTTCCGCGGGCTTGAGCATGGCCACCGTCGCAGCGACCACCGCCACCGCGAGCAGGGCGAACTTGGACAGGATCACGCGCTGCTCGGCGTTGGACCCCGGATGGACGTCGCGTGCGTACACGTCGCGCACCAGTGCCGTGCTGATCGTCAGCAGCAGCGCGTCAGCCGTCGACAGTGCCGCGGCCAGCCCACCGACGGCCACCAGCCCGGACACCACGTAGGGCAGCCCGCCGATCTCCGGTGTCGCCAGCATGATGATGTCCGCGCCCAGCTTCACCTCGCCGAACTGGACCAGCCCGTCACCGTTGATGTCCCGCACCGACACGAGTGCCGGGTCCACCCTCGCCCACTGGACGATCCAGGCGGGCAGCGCGTCGTGGCCGATGCCGGTGAGGCCCTGCATCACCTCGAACTTCACCAGCACCGCCAGCGCGGGCGCACTCACGTACAGCAGCGTGATGAAGACCAGCGCCCAGGCGACCGATCTCCGGGCCTCGGCTACCGAGGGCGTGGTGTAGAACCGCGTGAGCAGGTGCGGCAGGCCGATGGTGCCGGCCATGAGGCAGAACATCAGCGCCAGGAAGTTGCGCCGGCTGGCATCGAAGGCCGCGCGCTCGTCGGGGCTGCCCATCGGGTCGCCGGCAAAGGGCTGCGTGTGCGGCGGCAGGCCGCCGAGCGGCCGCGCGCGCTCTTCGCTCTCGCGCACGATGCGTGTCCACAGCTCGCGCCCGCCCACGGCGTCGCGCGGCAGCGCGGCGAGCTCACGGTGCGCGGCCACGATGAGCGCCGAATCGGCGTCCTCGGCCTTGAGCTGCGCGATGCGCTCGCGGGCCGCCTGCCGCTCCTGGCGCAGCGCATTCTCCACGTCCTGCAGCTTGGCGCGGTGCTCGATGGCCCGCAGCTGATAGAAGTGCTGCACCTCGCGCTCGGCCGGCGACTCGGCGATCCGGCGCTCCAGCGCGCTGATCTTCTCGAGCTGCTGTCCGTAGACCAGTGGCGCGAGTGGGTTGCCCAGTTGCTTGTAGGCGAGCCAGGACACCGGGATCACGAAGGCCAGCAGCAGCAGGATGTATTGCGCGACCTGCGTCCAGGTAATCGCGCGCATGCCCCCGAGGAAGGAGCACAGGAGCATCCCGCCCAGGCCGAGCAGGATGCCGATCTCGAACTGCACGCCGGTCAGGCGCGAGGCGATGAGGCCCACCCCATAGATCTGCGCGACCACGTAGATGAACGACACCAGCACCGTCGAGAGCGCGGCCACCCTCCGCGGCCAGGCGCCGCCATAGCGCACCTGGAAGTAGTCCGGCACCGTGTACAGCTCCATGCGCCGCAGGTAGGGGGCCACCAGCAGCGCGGCGAGAACGAAGCCACCGGTCCAGCCGAGGATGTAGGCGAGCCCGCCGGGGTTGCCGGGGGTGCCGGAATACCCCTGGAGGTAGAGCGCGCCGGCCAGGCTGATGAACGAGGCGGCGCTCATCCAGTCGGCGGCCGTGGCCATGCCGTTGTACATGGCCGGGATGCGCCGCCCGGCGACGTAGTACTCCTGCGGGTCGGTCGTGCGGCACCAGATGCCGATGCCGGCAAAGGCCATCACGGTCACGAACAGCAGCATGGGGCCCAGCAGGTGCCGGGGCATGCCCGCCTCCTCCAGCCGGAACAGGCCCATGAACGCCAGCGCCAGCGCCAGCAGGTACAGCAGCACGTTGAGGTGCAGCCTGCGCAGCTCGAAGGCGCCGTGCCGGTCGGTCACGGGAGTCCGGGCGAACGCAGGCCGGGGCGCATGTTCAGCGGGCCGCCAGGCGCTTCCAGGTGTCGATCACGCTGTCGGGGTTCAGCGAGATCGAGGCGATCCCCTGGTCCTGCAGCCACTGAGCGAAGTCGGCATGGTCGCTGGGACCCTGGCCGCAGATGCCCACATACTTGCCCTGGGCCAGGCAGGCCTGGATGGCCCGCGTCAGGAGCGCCTTGACCGCCGGGTCGCGCTCGTCGAAGTCGGCCGCGAGCAGCTCGAGTCCGGAGTCGCGGTCCAGGCCCAGGGTGAGCTGGGTGAGGTCGTTCGAGCCGATGGAAAAGCCGTCGAAGAAGGCCAGGAACTCGTCGGCCAGGATGGCGTTGCTGGGGACCTCGCACATCATGATCAGCTTGAGGTCGTCCTTGCCCCGCTCGAGGCCGTGGCGTGCCAGCAGCTGGGTCACGCGCTCGGCCTGCCCGAGGGTGCGCACGAAAGGCACCATCACCTGAACGTTCGTCAGACCCATCTCGTTGCGCACGCGGCGCAGCGCCTCGCATTCCATGGCGAAAGCCTCGCCGAAGTCCTCGCTGATGTAGCGGGCCGCGCCGCGGAAACCCAGCATCGGGTTTTCTTCTTCGGGCTCGTAGCGCGAGCCGCCGATGAGCTTGCGGTACTCGTTGGACTTGAAGTCCGAGAGGCGGACGATGACCGGCTTGGGCCAGAAGGCGGCGGCGATGGTGGCGACGCCCTCGGCGACCTTGTCGACGTAGAACGCCCTCGGCGAGGCATGGCCCCGGGCCACCGACTCGACGGCCTTCTTGAGGTCCTGGTCGACGTTCGGGTAGTCGAGGATGGCCTTGGGATGGACGCCGATGTTGTTGTTGATGATGAATTCGAGCCGCGCGAGCCCCACACCATGGTTGGGCAACTGGGCGAAGTCGAAGGCGAGCTGCGGGTTGCCCACGTTCATCATGATCTTGGTGGCGATCGGAGGCATCTCGCCGCGCTGGACCTCGCTGATCTCGGTCTCGAGCAGGCCGTCGTAGATGTGGCCGGTGTCGCCCTCGGCGCAGCTGACGGTGACCAGGGTGCCGTCCTTGAGCACCTCCGTGGCGTCACCGCAGCCCACGACCGCGGGAATGCCCAGTTCACGGGCGATGATGGCCGCGTGGCAGGTGCGCCCGCCCCGGTTGGTGACGATGGCCGCGGCCCGCTTCATCACCGGCTCCCAGTTGGGGTCGGTCATGTCGGCCACCAGCACGTCGCCTGGCTGGACCTTGTCCATCTCGGAGACGTTGTGCACGATGCGCACCGGGCCGGTGCCGATCTTCTGTCCGATGGCGCGTCCCTCGGACAGCACCGGCCCCTTGCCCTTGAGCTTGTAGCGCAGCTCGGCCTTGCCGTGGGCCTGGCTCTTGACCGTCTCCGGGCGCGCCTGGAGGATGTAGAGCTGCCCGTCCTGGCCGTCCTTGCCCCACTCGATGTCCATGGGGCGGCCGTAGTGCTCCTCGATGACCAGCGCATAGCGCGCGAGCTGCTCGGTGTCGGCGTCACTCAGGCAGTAGCGGTTGCGCTCCTCGAGCGGCACGTCGACGGTCTTGATCAGCTTGCCGGTCGCGGCTTTCTCGGCGTCGCTCGAGAACACCATCTCGATGAGCTTGGAGCCCAGGCTGCGGCGGATGACCGCCCGCTTGCCAGCGCGCAGCATGGGCTTGTGGACGTAGAACTCGTCGGGGTTCACGGCGCCCTGCACCACCGTCTCGCCCAGTCCGTAGCTCGCGGTGATGAAGACCACGTCCTGGAAGCCGGACTCGGTGTCGATCGTGAACATCACGCCGGAGGCGCCCAGGTCGCTGCGCACCATGCGCTGCACGCCCGCCGACAGGGCCACGTGTTCATGGGCGAAGCCCTTGTGCACACGGTAGCTGATGGCCCGGTCGTTGTAGAGCGAGGCGAAGACCTCCTTGATCTTGTGCAGCACCTGCTCGATGCCCACCACGTTCAGGAAGGTCTCCTGCTGGC
Source organism: Ramlibacter sp. (assembly GCA_036733845.1). Classification (GTDB taxonomy): domain Bacteria; phylum Pseudomonadota; class Gammaproteobacteria; order Burkholderiales; family Burkholderiaceae_C; genus Ramlibacter. Next base: position 573 of record DAIMZU010000207.1, on the reverse strand, counting down.
CGGCGAAGGACGCGTCGGGCAGGTCCTCGGCCGTGGCCGAGGATCGCACCGCGAAGCTCACCTGCGGATTGCCGGCCACGAGCTTGTCGAAATGGCGGCGGATGTCGGCTTCGAGGTCGGCCGGAAAGGGCTGGGCCTCGACCCAGCCCCGGATCTCGGCGCCGGCGGCGGCCAGCGCGCGGACGTCGTCGGTGTCGAGGGTGTCCAGCCGGGCCTGGATGCGCGCCGCCAGGCCGTCATACGCCAGGAACTCGCGGAAGGCGTGGGCGGTGGTGGCGAACCCAGTGGGCACGCGCACCCCCTCGGGCAGCTGCGAGATCATCTCGCCGAGGCTGGCGTTCTTGCCGCCGACGACCTCGACGTCGGTCATTCTCAGGTTCTCAAACGGAACGACCAGGGCGGTCGCGTCGAAACGAGGGGACATGGGGAAGCTCCGGAAGTTGAAATCGGCAGGGTCCGGCGCGCGCAGGGGCAGCTTTGTCGTTGTTGGAATGGGCTGGGCGGACGCATCGGACGCGAAATTCGGATAATCGGGACCATTGTAGGTGCGGCAGCCCACCTGCGGTGGCCCTC
>DAIMZU010000206.1:0-5548 GCA_036733845.1 Ramlibacter sp. | reverse complement strand
CCGGAGCCATCGGTGCCATCTGCTGCGAACTCGGCCTGCCGTGGAAGATCGTGCGCGGGATCGGCGTGCTCGCGCGAGCCATCGGCCTGGTCGGCCACATTCTCGAAGAGAGCAACAACCCGATGGCGGTCGAGATCTGGCAGCGTGTCGAGGAAGAGGCCACCGCGCACATCCGGCCTTGATGGACTGCTCGAACCGGGGTACAGTAATGGGTACCCGGCACCCATGGTTCTAAAATTTCCGTGTGGCGACAGGTACTTAGGTGCCCGATACTGCTGCCTGTCGCTCCCTCCTCTCCAAGTCAGCTCGCACCGCAGTCGCGGTCTGCTGGCCGCAGTGCAAGTATTCTCGGATGAGTCTCACGGTAGGTTTTTTCAGGGCGCCCGACTTAAGGCCGTTACTCACGGTTTGGACATATCGCTCCAACTCTTGGGACGTTCCCCGCTGAGATTCGCGCCTACAGCCCGGGACCGTTTTTCGACACGATGTTGATGGCGTGACCGGCGTGACCGGCGTGACCGGCGTGATCGTGACCGGCGCGATCGGCGTGACTGGCGTGACTGGCGGCGCCCCCTCTACCGTAGGGTGTGCTGGGAACTGCGGAACCGGCGTCTCGCAGGGGGACTCGGCTCCAGCGGTAACCATTGCCGGCTCGAAGTTAACACTACCTGACCTGCGGCCCTGAATAAGCAGAAGCCAGCACACGCTCGCCAGCCCATCCAGGATGACAGCAAACAAGAGCGCTGGTGCAAGTGCCAGGAGTGCTGAGGTACTTCCCAGCCAAGCGGCAGCCCTAGATGTGACCGGGTCGGCACGGCGCTGGTCGCGTAGCAGTTCTGAACGGTCGCGGCGGATCTGGTAACGCTCAGATTCCTCGGCTTCGGCGCGCAGCGCCTTCGCGCGGGCGGTGACCTCCGCGATCCGCCGCTGTGTCCAGGGACATTCATTGCAAGCACCCGATGAAAGTTTGTTCAGTTGGGTCAGAAGTTTGGCTTCCTCCTCCAGCACCGCAGACAGCGCACGTTGCGGCGCTAGCTGGTCATCCTCAATGGGCATCTCCTGGGCCCGCCGGCTACCGGACTCTTGCTGCATGAGGACAAAATACGTTGCGTGCCCATACATGGTGTAAGTCATGCAGGTTGCCCACATCACGAGAACCATCGCACGCCCCCAGCCGTAGCTCAGCCGACTGATCGCGGGCAGCAAGTGAGCGGCCAGGACAGCCACGGCGCCGACGAGCGCCAAGAGGGCGCCGTCTTCGGGCCCGCTTGCGTTTCGCCAGCCAGTGAGAACAGAGACCGCTATAGAAATGCTGCCGGCAAGAAGGGCCAGGGCAGTGCAAACCGCGTTCACCGCGAAGTTCGGTCCGAGCAGAGGTCGATTTGTGAAGATCATCGTAGTGAAAGATGGTGGTCGCCCGACCACTGCGTCCATGACGTGCGGTGGTGGGCGCCTTGCGCAAGTCCTTGTGGCGCCTTGCGAATGACGATTTCGGATATGCCTCTACGCGCGCTTCGCGCCTTTATCGGAGCCGTTCACGGCGGTGCGCGTTCGCGGCCGGCCACGCCCCGTGTGCCGCTCACGGTGGAGGAACCCCGACCCGAACAGGTTGCACCCCTCGTACGGCAGGACGACCACTTGCTGGGTGCGTTTGCATAGGTAGTCGAGGGCGTTGACGAGGGCGACCCTTTTGTGCGTGTCGTAGTGGTGGATGACACCCAGGCCGTACCCAGGTGCGTCCTTGTCCCAGGCCCGGTTGCAGTTATAGAACGAACCTGTCCCGCGCGTAATGTCGTCGCGCCAGTACCCGCCGACCTGCTCTGCGAGCCACTCGTGCTTCTCTACCTTGGAGCCGTCGAAGAACAAGGCCAGGTGGAGGTGATAGCCCGCTTCAGGGGTGAATTCGATGCGCCATACATACGCGACCGCGTGCCTGAAGAGGGTCGTCTTCCCCTTCATGTTGGCGAACAGGCGCCTGCGGTCCTCGTGAACGACCTCGAACGGCACGCGCCCTGTCAGAGGTGTGGCGTCAAGGTCGTTGCCGGCGTAATAGTGGACCTGGTCTTCCAGATGCTGCCGGCTCTGTCCGTACTCGTGAAGCAAAACTTCATCAGGAGTAAAATGCACCGCTGCGTGGTGAAGATCGAGTCGGATCACGACCACACGCCCGTATCGCCGCATCATGGTCTCCTCCATCTTCTTGATGCGCCGCGAATTTTTCGCGTACTTGCTCTCCCAGTTGGTGACCCTTTTGCGAAGCTTGATCTCTTTGGCACTGGCTCGCATCGTGGCAATGAAGTCATCGAAGACGCTGCTGACAGTGCTGCAATCGGCGGTGATGTCGTCGTAGCCCAATTCCGCGCAGTGCTTGATCGGGTGCTTGCGGTACTCTTCGAAGAAGAACTTGAGAAGCGGGTGGTAGCTGTAGCCGCTGCGGTAAAGGTCAGCGAACTGAGGCAGGCGGGGAAGCATTTTTCCCAGCGGGGTGAATACGCGCCGCAGCCACGTGGGCTTGGTCTTGGCAAAGCAGGTCAGCGTACCGTTCAGCACCATCTTCATGAAGTCCATGGCGACAGAGATCGACACGATGTGCGAGCCGAGAACCACGCGATGCGGCTCGAGCTGGGTCGAAACCGCGCCTTCCGCGTCGGGGATGGAAGGGGGCGACACATACAGCACGTAGTCACCGGTGAGAAGATCGTTCATTGTGAATTTCCATTCGTTCGTTTAGGTCGTCCTGCCTTGTGGCAGTCGGATGCTGTTAGTTGATATGTCTCTATCTCATTAATAACCATAAGTCGGCTTCGCATGAAGCCGCTGCATAGCCGGGCTCAGGGGCGGTGCCACCGCTGGGTTAGCGGTGGTTGTGCCTCGTTTTTTCGATATGCTTATTTGTTCATCCGGCCGCCAGGCGACCAGGGCCACCAGGGCAGCCAGGCCGGCAAGGGCAGGCCTCTCGGGGACGTCGGTCAGGGCTTGGCTACCAGCGAATCACCGGCGCTTGCCAGGGCAAGGTCGGCACCCACAGCTGGAGCAAATCAGTCTTTCCACTTGTGACGATCTGCGCCGCGCCCCATCTGATGACCAGCGGCAATGCTTTCGTCACCCGCGTCGGCGTGAGACCGAAACCGGCCGCATACCGCCGTAGCTTCGCAAGTTCGAAGTACGGATTTCCGTAGGCGGCATAAAACCGGTGCAGTCCGTCCAGGAGTTGCGCGGCATCCTGCTCCTCCTGGGTCGGCGATGGAGGCGTGTACGCGAGCTGCTGCACCGCCTGGATGCTTCGACGATCGATGTCGTCGGCGGTGCGCAGCGTATCGAGGCTCACCGGTTCCGTGAGCGCGGGGATGCCACGGTTGTAGAGGTGAAGTGATCCGGCGAGTTTAAGCACGCGTTCGGCATGCCTGGAAACGTACTCCACATGGGCCGCAAGGGGGGAGAGGTGATCGCGGCTGTGCCCACGGAGCTCCTCGTCGACGTACACGAGGAAGGCCCGGGCATCCTTCGAGAGCTCCAGCGCTGGGAGGGACTTGGGCTTGATCTTGGCGTTGACGGAGGTTGCCCGGAGGAGTTCGCGCGTCCGCTGTGCATGCGCGTAATTCAGGTGCGCTGGTAACACGACTCCGTGGAGGGGGCGCGTCGTGTCCGTAGTCACCGCCATCAGAAAGCGGTTGCGAAGCCCGACGCCGCCGCTGCGAGCGCTGAACATCTTCGCCTTGTCGTACTCAGAACGCTGCAGCAAGGCAAGTACCGTGAGGCGAGGATCGACAACGCGAACGTGGCCCGTGTTGAACCGCGTTTTCCTCAATGTGCTTCCATCGAGGATCTGCGCTAACGCCGAGGCGGCATCATGCAAGGGAGCAAGCGTGCCAGCGTCCTGGGCGCAGATGCCCGCGAAGCGGTGCAGTGCAACATGAGCGATCAGCGCAGCGGGCGTAATGTCTTCGACCAGCAGACCTGATGAAAGGAAGGCATCGTCGTCAGGGGCCTCAGCAATGACCTTTTCAACAGCCGCCATCAGCAGCTTGTAGATCAGCGATTTGCCGAACGACGAGGGGGCAACCAGCAAGCCGTTGGCGCCAATAGGGACGCGTTGGCCATTGGGCCAGCAAATGTCCGCCAGCCCCTGCGTGAGCAGAGAGATGACAGCACAGAGTTGAACCCACACCGCGCCGGGTGGAATCCCGGCTCCCGCGAGGGCCGTCACGATGGCGCCGAAGAGAATCGGCTCCAACACGGTGATTCCGGACGCGGCCCGTATCTCTTCCGGTGGTCCCGTGAACGGCACTTGGGTGTGATCCATCACAGTGCCTCCTTCGCGACAGAGGAACGTGCGTCAGCTACCCGACGCGAGATGAACCGGTCGATCTCCTCTTCGATCCAGTAGCTGCTACGACTCCGGTTGGAGAGCTTGATCGGCCGGGGCATGTCCGGCAGGTAGTAGGGTGACTCGGGGTCGAGCCATTGGTGCAGAGCGCTCCGGCAGATCCGGAGCTTCGTGAGCACATCGTGCCGCCGGAGCAGGACGACAGGACGCTGAAATTCAGCGCTGAGGGTGAGCTCGTTGCAAGGCCCGGATGGAGCGGAGTGAAGGCTCGCAACCAATTTCCCCGGCGGTGCCGCCCCGCGGCTCCCGTTCGCAACGGTTTGGTGGGCGTATTTGCGCATAAAGAACATCTCCTGGTTGAAAAACCCGAAGTGTCCTGATGCCACACCGTCCTGGCACGCAGCGAACTAGTTCGCTGCCGAAACTTCTTATTCGCGCTGCTGCCGTCGAAGCTGGATCAGCCCTTTATCGGCCAGATCTCGCAGCCAGCGTTCCAAAGTGATTTGGCCACTGTCGCTTCCCGAGTCGTCGCTTGGACCACCCTTGAGGGGGGTCAGCTTGTTCTCGATTGCGAAGGCATGGACTTTGGGCATTAGCATCCTTGCCAGCTCGCTAGCTTTCGGCGGAGGGGCCGCGGGATCAATCTCGCTGAGGGCCAGGGTCCTGGTGTATTCGCGCAGCTCCGAATACCGCGCTTGGCCAGCGGTGATGCCAGCCTTCGATCTTGTCTTTTTTGCCGTCTCCTCCACTGTCTTCCTTTCCGCAACCCGCACCCCTCTGCTAGCCCACATCACCCCAGACCAGTACTTCGCTTCCATGAGGACAAGCAGGGCCAGTTCATGTTCTCCGCGGTTCTCCTCAAAGAAAGCCTGTCCGGCGAAGCCCAGGGAAATCAGCATCGGCGCGAATGTTGCGTCGAAGAGAGGCTCGGATTGCTCCACCTTGAGCAACGCTTTCAGGAGCCGTTCCCCTGCTTGCGCGCCAAGGTCACACACCGGCTCCAAGAACTGGCTCTTGAATGCATCCTCACTGGTCTCGGGCTGAAACTCACGGTAATAGCGAAAGGCTTGGTCAACGATCAAGTTGATGCATCCGTCCACAGGAACTTGGCGCAAGAATCTCTCCAGGAGTCGTATGGTGAAAGAGATCGTACAGTGTCGCGTACGGTCTGAACCGCCCCGGGAATCTCGGAGACTCGTTGGTGTGAGTCAGACGATTATT
>DAIMZU010000205.1:0-5550 GCA_036733845.1 Ramlibacter sp. | reverse complement strand
GAACCGCCGGGCGATGTCGGGGGGCACCACGCCAGGGTTGTGCACGCGCAGCGTCACCGGATCGCCCGGCGCCAGTTCGACGATGACCCGCCCGCCCGGCGGCGTGGCCTCGACCGCGTTCTTGACCAGGTTGGCGATGGTCGAATAGCACAGCAGTTCTTCGGCGCGCGCCCACACCGGCCCGCCGTTGCCGCCGGGGGTGTGCAGGAACACGCGGTGCGCCTGCGCATGCGTGGACAGGTCCACCAGTACCCGCGCCACGACCTCGCGCAGGTCCACGGCCTGGGGCCGGAACACATAGCTGCCGGTTTCCATCTTGAACAGGTCGAGGGAGAGATTGACCATCTCCACCATGCGCAGCCCCGCGACCTGCAAGACGCCGACCAGGTCCTGCTGGTGGCGCGTCAGCCCCGGTTCGTTGCGCAGCAGGCGCGCGACGCCCAGGATGCTGTTCAGAGGGGTCTTGAGGTCGTGGCGCGACATCCGCTCGACGTCCTCCCGCAGGCGGGCGTTTTCCTCGAGGGTGCGGCTGCGCTCCTCGGCATTGAGCGCATGGCTCAGGCGCCTCGCCAGGACGATTCCGGGCGACAGCAGGAACATGGCGAAGGCCGCCGGGGCCAGCTTGCGGTCCGAGCCGGGCGTATCGACCATGAGCAGGTCGATGGCCATGGCAATCAGCACGACCGTCATTCCGGCCAGGACCACCTGCGCGTCGCCGCGCCGGTCGGAGCGCTCACGCAGGAGTGCCACCGCCACGTACAGCGCGACCGCGACCGCAATCGCCTGCCCGGGTGCGACGATGTGAGAGAAGGTGCCAGGGGCCAGGAAGAGAACGGCGCCCGTACAGGCGGCCAGTACCGCCAGCACCGCTTCGACGGCGCGCCGGTGGATGTGGGCCGGGAACAGGCCGCGCAGCGTCAGCAGGAACAGGCCCATGGCGGCGATCCACGAGAGGTATTCGGCGCGGATGTATGTCGACCAGGACACCTGCGGGGGCCACAGGCGCAGCAGCAGGCGCTCGCCATTGAGATCGGTGTAGGCGGCCATGCTCAGGCAGAACAGACCGAAGAGCAGGGGCGTGATCTCGCGCCGCCGCACCAGGAAGAAGATCAGCGCGACCAGGCCCACGAGCCCATAGGCGGACAGCAGCGCCACATGGTAGGCCAGGCGCTCCTCCCGGGCTTCGGCGAGGCGGTCGGCCGGACCCGCGTGGATGGGCCGCACGAAGCCGCCCGCCCGGTGGTCGAAGTTGGCGATGTGCAGCGTCAGCCGCAGCGGGCAGTCGAACTCGCGGGTGATCGGCGTGCGGCTGTGGACCGCCGCGACCGTTGAGCCGCGCGTCGTGCCGGGTTCGCCGTGGGCGGCCACCGCTTCGCCGTTGATGAAAAGTCGCGATGCGGTCCGCTGGCCCACAGGCTCGATGGCCATCGACTGGCCGGCCGGGCAGTCCAGAAGCAGCGCGTAGCTGCCCCAGCCGTCCTGTCCGTCGGGCTTGGCCGCCGGGCCCAGCTCGTTCCAGCTGGACGGCACGGCAGCCAATGCCGCGGTGGGCAGTTCGGACCAGTCTGGCGCGACGAACTGCTGCCAGGCAAAGCCCCATTCGCCCTCCAGCGGCAGGGCCTGGGAGGCGGCCTGCGCATCGAGGGCCAGCCGCCCGCCCACTGCCCGGGAATGGCTGGCGCTGGCCGCAGCCGCGGCCAGGCAGAAAAGAAGGAAAACGAGGAGGGCGCGCAGGCCCCGACCTGAGCTCATGAGCCAGCAGTGTAGGGCCCGCGGCGCCGGGCCGCCCGGATCCTTCCGGAAATCAGCGCAAAGCCGCGGAGACAGGCGACGCGGCGACCCGGTTCAGTAAACCTTCGGTGCCGGCTTGACCAGCCCCTCGATCTGGTGCTTCTGCACAATGGGCTCCAGCCGGTCCACCACCCGGCACACCAGGTGTTCACGCACGGTGGCCGGAAGCTGGCGGTAGTACGTTTCAGTGACCTGCATGTCGTGCAGGGCGGCGTGCCCGGCGCCCGGCGCATCGAACCCCAGTACCAGGACGGGCCGGGCGATCGGCGACAGGTGCTCGGTGCCCCGGTGCAGCGTCAGCGCCGACCGGCAGCTGATGTCCCCGGCCCGGGGGTACTTGCGTACGCTGCGCTGCGCATATCGCGGCCACAGCGGCTCGGGCGGGAACATCTCGTGCTTCCAGTCGCGACCGTCGTCCCACTGCGTGCCCGGAGCGACCTCCAGCGGACCCATGTCAGCCGTGACGTCCACCCCGGTCACGTTGATGGCCAGCGAGGTGATGCGGCGTTCGGCGTAGCTGTCAGGCGGCGAGGGGAAGTCCCGGTGCCAGGGCTGGTCCTGGGCCCCCTGGACCGGCACGTCGAGGCCGACTTCCACGATTTCGTAGCGCGGGCCGAGCACCGCCTGGGCCATGCCCTGCACCCACGGGTGGCCAGCAATGTCCGCAAAGGCCCGGATCTGCTCGGGATGAACTTCCACGTACCACCGCCGGGGACCGCGGCCCACCGCGCCGCCGGGCCGCTGGATGGCGTCCCAGAACGCGGTCATCATGTCCTCGCGGATCTGCTCGACCACCTCGCGCGCGAGTGCGCCCTTGCAGGCGGTGATGCCGTCCTCCTGCAGTGCATCGAGGTACGGCTGGAGCAGCGCGGTGTCGGAGGGGACGGCGGCGTTCATCCACGGCTTTCGGTGGGGATCACCGCACCACGATACGGCCTTGGCCGCCACCCTGGCGTGCCACTGCCCGAGTGTCGGCAACGACAGACTGGCGAGGGGGAAAATTACCGCGGTCCGCGGGGCGGGCTCAGCGAAGTGGATGCGCCTGCTGTTCCGGATCCGGGCGCCCCTGGGAGGCCATCGAAAGCTCCCAGACCTGCAGGTCGGTGTCAGTGCGGGGGAGAGTCCCGGGCCCCTGCGAATGGCTTCGTGAAAGCACGAAACCGAGGCGCCGCGGAATGGCCGCGCTGGCGAGGTTGCGCGAATCGCAGCGGATCTCGGCGAGGGCGAACCGCCCGAGCCCGGCGGCGACCCGCAGTGCTGCGTACGCTGCTTCGGTCGCCAGCCCCTGGCCCGCACGGTCCGAGCGCACCCAGTAGCCGATTTCCACCCGATCGGATTCCACCAGCGTCACCCGCCGGAGGGAATCTCTTGGAAAGAGGCTGACTTCGCCCAGCACCTGGCCGCCGGCCCGGTCGAAGAGCCCGTAACGCCATTCCCGCCCGGCGGCGAAAAGCCCGGAGAAAGCGGCCAGGCGCTGCACCAGCACTTCGAGGGGCGCCGCGCCGGTGGCTTGGGCCGGGGTCCAGCGCGCGAGTTCAGCCGCGCTGGCGGCGAGCACCGGCGCGAGGGCGGGCGCATCCTGGTCGCACCAGGGGCGAAGGAGCATCCGCGCTGTGCGGACTTGTGTGGGGACGGGCATCGGCATGGCGGCGGTCGGACGCAGTGCCGGTATTCATGGCGCCTTCGGCGCCAGTTGACCGGAGCGGGCCAGGTGCACCGGGTGCAAGGTGATCTTTCGCACCTCCGCCTGGCTGGCCAGGATGTGCGCGCGCAGCAGCATCACCGCATCCGTCCCCCGCTTACGCTGGACGGCGCAGGGGATCTTGCCATACTCCTCGTAAGTCGCGTCCGGGCGGGATGCCAGGGTGAAGTCCAGCCGCCGGATGATGCGGATGCGCTCGGTCACGTTCCGGTGCACTCGGGCGATCTCGGTGTTGCCGGCTGCGCCCGAGGCGCAAACACCTGGATGCAGTCCGCTCCGGTGCCACCCTATTGCGCTTACGATCATTCCCATGTCCCTGCTGATTTCCTGGTTGATCCTCACGGCCGCTGTGTGGCTGACCGCCGCCATCCTGCCTGGGTTCCACGTGCGCAGCGTGAAGTCGGCGATTTTCGTCGCCGCGCTCATCGGCGTACTGAACTTCTTCCTGGGCTGGCTGCTGTTCACCGTCTTCACCATTGCGACCCTGGGTCTGGCCTGGCTGCTGGCGTTCATCACCCGGTGGATCATCGACGCGATCATCCTGAGCCTGGCCGACCGGCTGAGCGACGGCCTGACCATCGACGGCTTCCGCTGGGCTCTTGCGGGCGCGTTCGTGATGTCCCTGATAGGGACGTTGGGCCAGTGGCTGGTGCGCGGAAGCTGAGCCCGCGTCGTCCTGCGCGCATCACATGCGCGTGGCGAGCGTCACCCCCAGGCCGGCCAGCGCGGACGCACCCAGGAGCGGCGCGACACCCACCTTGAACCGGAACAGCGCCACCAGGGCGGCGGCGGCGATCACCGCGGACACGATGTCGAAGGGTCCTTCCAGGCCGCGCGGCCAGAGCACGTGGTACGCAAAGAACAGGGCCAGGTTGAGGATGACGCCGACCACTGCCGCGGTGATGGCCGACAAGGGCGCGGTGAATCCCAGCCGGCCGTGAGTCGCTTCCACCAGCGGCCCGCCGGCGAGGATGAAGAGGAAGGAGGGCAGGAAGGTGAAGTAGGTCACCACGATGGCCGCGAGCGCGGCGCCGAGGAACAGCTTGTCCGGCCCGAGCGCCTGCTGGACCCAGCCGCCGATGAAGGCGACGAAGGCCACGACCATGATCAGCGGCCCCGGCGTCGACTCGCCCAGGGCGAGGCCGTCGATCATCTGCGGGCCGCTGAGCCACTGGTAGTGCTCCACCGCGCCCTGGTACACATACGGCAGCACGGCATAGGCGCCGCCGAAGGTCAGCAGGGCAGCCTTGGTGAAGAACCAGCCCATCTGCGTGAGCGTGCCCTGCAGGCCCTGCGTCGCGACCAGGGCGGCCGTGGCCAGTGCCCACAGTCCGCCGCCGATGGCCAGGATCTTCATGAAGTGCCCGCGCGAGAAGCGCGCGTGGGCAGGCACCGGCGTGTCGTCGTCGACCAGCGCCGGGCCGTAGCCCGCGGTGGCCGTGCCGTGCCCGCCGCCGAGGGCGAAGACCTGCGGCCAGCGCCGCGCACCGAAGTGGCCGATCAGCCCGGCCGCCACGACGATGGCCGGGAAGGGCGTGTGGAATGCGAAGATCGCGATGAAGGCAGCTGCGGCGATGGACCACATCCAGGGGTTCTTCAGCGCGCGGGACCCGATGCGGTGCGCGGCGTGCAGCACCAGCGCGGTGACCGCCGGCTTGATCCCGTAGAAGATCCCCGCCACCACCGGAACGTCGCCGAAGCGGATGTAGATCCAGCTCAGCGCGATCAGGATGAACAGCGAAGGCAGCACGAACAGGGCGCCCGCCACGATGCCGCCCCAGGTGCGGTGCAGCAGCCAGCCGATGTAGATCGCCAGTTGCTGCGCTTCGGGTCCCGGCAGCAGCATGCAGTAGTTCAGTGCGTGCAGGAAGCGCTTCTCGCTGATCCATCGCCGCCGCTCGACCAGTTCGGCGTGCATGATCGCGATCTGTCCGGCCGGGCCGCCGAAGCTGATGAAGCCCAGCTTGAGCCAGAAGCGGAACGCCTCGTAAAACGGCACCGCAGCCGGCGGACCGGCTGCGGGGGCGGCATCCGCCGGGGCGGCGGTGGAGGAGGGG
>DAIMZU010000204.1:0-5558 GCA_036733845.1 Ramlibacter sp. | reverse complement strand
ATGTAGAAGTCCTTGCCCATGTCTGTCCTCCAACGTCAACGTTGATGCCAATCCCAGCCTGCCGTCTCCATGGCCAGCAGCGCGGCGAAGCGACCCCGGCACCGAATCAACTCGTCCGGCGCGCCTTGTTCGAGGATGCGACCGTCCTCGATCACGATGATGCGATCGGCCTCCAGCGCCGTTGACAGCCGATGCGCCACGATCAGAACGGCACGGCTCGAGTCGTGCGCGTCGCGGCGAAGAGCGGCGCGGAACGCAGCGTCGCTGGCGTGGTCGATCGCGGCTGTCGCTTCGTCGAGCAGCAGCACGCGAGGCTGGCGCACCAGCGCGCGCGTGAGCGCGAGCAATTGCCGTTGGCCCGCGGACAACGCGGCGCCGGCCTCACCCGCGTCCAGGGGCGTGTCGTAGCCCTGCGGCAGTGCCCGGATGAACGCATGCGCGCCCGTTGCCTTGGCCGCGGCTTCGCAAGCAGTCCGGGTCACGAGGACGTCGCCCATCGTGAGGTTGTCGAGCACGCTGCCGCTGAACAGTTGCAGCGTCTGCGGCACGACGCCCAGGCGCTGACGGCGTTCCTCGTCCGTCATGGCGCGTGGATCCGCGCCCGCCACGTGAATGTCACCGGACCAGGGCGCATACAGGCCACCGGCGAGGTGCATCAGGCTGCTCTTGCCAGCGCCGGTGCGTCCGACCAGCGCGACGTGCTCGCCTGCGCGAACGCTCAAGGAGACGCCTTTCAGCACGAGGCGATCGGCGACGTAGCCGAAGATCACATCCTTCAACTGGATCAACGGCTCGGGTTCGCTCCTGGCCTGTTGCACGGAATGGGCGGCCGGTGTTTCCTCGACCGGCAGCGCCAAGACCTGGAACACGCGCTCAGCCCCGGACAGCGCGCTCTGCACGGTCTGCCATTCCTCGCCCAGCGTCGTTATCGGCGCGAAGAAACGGCGAAACAGCAGCACGAAGGCCGTGAGCGTGCCGATAGAAACACCCCAGCCCGCCAGCGCGCCCTCGGCGCCTGCCCACAGCAGGCCGCAGACGATCAGCGACGCCAGGATGGCCATCAGCGGCGTGTAGATCGTTGAATAGCGTGTGGCCGCGAGATAGGCGTGTTGCGTGGCCTGCAGAGCGCCACGAAAGCGGTGCTCGAAGAACCCCGTTCGTCCGAAAGCACGAATGACCTCCGCGCCACCGAGGGTCTCCACGAGTGCCGTGTTGACGCTTCCCACGGCCTCCCGGCTGGCCCGTTCAGCGGCCAATACCCGCAGCTGGAACCAGCGCGTGAACCACAGCAGGGGCGGCACGGCCAGTCCGCAGAGCAGCGTCAGCGAGGGACTGAGCACGAGCATCGTCACCGTGATCGTGACCAGTCGCACGAGGTCGGCGACAAGGCTCGCGATGCCCGACGAGAACAGGCGGTCGATGGTGTCGATGTCTGCGGTGCAGCGACTGACGGTGTCACCCAACGGGGTCGTGTCGAAGTAGCGCGCAGGCAGCCGTTGCAGATGGCCAAACAGGCGCGCGCGCAGGTCGCGCAACGCCCGTTGGGCTGCGATCGCGGTGCCGTACGCAGACGCGAAGCCCAACGCCTGCTGCCCGGCCACGACCAGCAGGTAGAGCACGCCCAGCAGCATCAGGCCGTCGCCACGGCCCACGGCCAAGTGGGCGTCCACGGCCTGCCGCACGAGGAGCGGCGGCAGCACCTCCAGCGCCGCACCGGCAAGCACGCAGGCTGCGATGGCCACGAGCAGGCGTCTCTGCGGCGCCAGTAGCGAGCCCACCTGGGCGGTCGTGAGTCCTCGGCGTGTTGTCGGTGCCGGCTGTGACTGTGTTGCGGTCATGCGTCCTCCGGCTGTGCCATCGCGACCTGCGCCGCGTAGATCCGTGCATACAGGCCGCCCGCCAGCATCAGCTGTTCATGAGAGCCTCGTTCGACTATGCGTCCTCCATCCAACACGACGACGAGATCCGCCTGCGGGAAGGCCGCCAGCCGGTGCGAGCACAGGACGATGGTGGCCTGTCGCGCGGCCGGCGCCCCGCGGCCGAACTCCGCGCGCAGGCTGGCAATGATCTGAGCCTCCGTCGCGACGTCGACCGCCGAGAACGGATCGTCCAGCACCAGCAGCCGAGGTCCCGCCGCCGCCGCGCGTGCCAGTGCGACGCGCTGCCGCTGACCGCCGGAAATGCGAATGCCGCGCTCGCCGATCTCGGCATCGACGCCGTGCTCGAAGCCCGAAACGTCCTTCGCAAGCGCGGCGATTTCCAGGGCGCTCATCGTGGCGAGGTCGGCCTGCTCACGTCCCATGGTGATGTTCTCGCGCACCGTACCCGAGAACAGGAAGGGCTCCTGCGGCAGGTAACCGATGTCACCGCGATGTCGTGCGGGCGTGTCGCCGTCCAGGGAAACGGTACCGCCGGCGAGCGGGTACAGGCCCAGCAGAGCCTTCGCCAGCGCACTCTTGCCCGAGCCGACCGGCCCGGTCACTGCTACGAACGCGCCTGCCGAAATCTCGAGCGAGACCTGGTTCAGCGCCGTGACGGCGGCGTCGGCGTTGCCGTGAGAGAAGCTCACGTTGTGCAGGGATACGGCGAGCCCGCGTTCAACTCGTGACGCCGGCTCGGTGAGAGTCGAGCGCGGAGTCGTTCCGGCCAGGTAGCCGGCGCGAAACGAAGCGAACCGATGCTCGCCGCGAGCAGGCAGGGCCGCAGCGAGCAAGGGGGCGAGCCGCGCGTAGGCTGCGCCGCCTGCTTGCACCGAGTTCACGAGCTGCGGCACCCGAAATCCGCGCCCGGTGAAGCGCAGAAAAAGGTCCAGATAGGTCACGAACGCCCCCAGCGTCCACGCGCCTGCGATGACCTTTTCGCCGCCTTGCCACAACACCAGCACGATGCCGGCCGCCATCAGCGTGGTGTAGACCGCGGGCAGGCCGGCGCGGGGCCGCGCCACCGCGAGATTGGTGTGCGCCTGTGCATCTGCGAGCCGCTCGATCCGCGTCTGTGCGGCCTGCTTCATCCCCAGTAGCCTCGCGACGCGGATGCCGGACAGTTGCTCCTGCAGTCCCGCGGTCAACGCGCCGTTGGCTTGTCGAGCCGCCGTCGTACGTTGGTGAATAAAGCGTCCGGCGGCCCAGGCCAGCACCATCGCGAAGGGCACGGGAATCAGCGCCTGCAGGGTCAACGACCAGTCCAGCACCAGCATGGCGACGAAGAACGACATCAAGAACAGGAGCGTGTCCCAGGTCTCGACGATCACCTCGCGGATGCCGATGCCCAGCACCTCGACGTCACCGATGACGCGCGCCATGGTGTCGCCAACAGGCGTGGCAGTCAGCTTTGCCATCGGCCAGGCGAGCACCCCGCGCAGCGCATCCGCGCGCAGATTGGCGCGGATGCGCGCGTTGGCCGTCATCAACCACCAGCGCTTGCCCAGTCGAGGCAGTTCTGTGGCGAGGGTTGCCGCGGCGAACAACGCGACGGCCTGCAGCAGCGTCGCGCGCGTCGCCTGGCCATGCGCGAAGTGCGTCGCGGCGTCGATCGCGCGCCCGAGGCACACGGCGGGCAGGACCACGGCTGTGTTCATGACGACGCCTGCCAGGGAGCCGAGGACAAGCTGCCCGGCGGTCTGCCGGTAGTAGGGACGCAGTGTCCAGAGGTAGTGCGCCATGTCAGTCGCCTGCGTGCATGCAATCCCTAACCGTTCACGGCTCTCGTTTGGGCATGGGCCGCACCAGCCCCCGATACACAACGAACTGCGCATCGTCCTTGTATTGCAGCTTCTGTCCGTCGCGCAGGACTTGGTAGCAGATCGGTTCGTCCTTGCTGATTTCCGGCTGCAGCAGGCATAGCTGATTGCCTTTGACGGACCAGCGCGCAGACCGCTGGCGGCCGTTCTCCGATCGCTCGACGCGCCCGTCCGCGAAATACTTGTGCCCCCAATGGTGTTCATCGGTCACATACTTGCCGCTGATGGTCGCACGAATCTGCGGGCCGGTCAGCGGCACCTCCCTGGCGGTTGCGGCAAGTGCGGGAAACATGGCCCCGGCGATGATGAAGCGCATGAGGTGCCGGGTAGAGCTTGTTGAGAGGCGTTGCGTAACCGAGCTGAAGGTCTTCTTTGTCACTTCGCCGCCTTCTGCGCATCCAGCGCCTTCTTCACTGACTGAGCCAGATCCACGGCCTTGCCCTTTCCCCAGTAGTGCAGAAAGACGTAGCGCGGTTCCTCGTAGGTCATGTGCTGGTGGATTGCCACGATGTTGATGCTCTGGCCACGCATGGTTTTCAGGACCGTCTGCAGTTCGTTTTCATGCATGGCGAAGTCGCCATCGACTACCGCATGCTCATCGTCGCCAGCAAAGGCCGCCCAGGTATTGATGCCCATTTCATTGCCGACGGTGGTTCCATGCATCTTGGCTGTGCGGCCAAGGGTTACTTTCACCATGCCATCCTTGACCTGCGCCTTGCTGCCCAGAATCTCCTCGATGGGCGCAGCAGTGACATGGCTTGGCGATGCGATGTCGCCCGCGAAGCTGCTGGCCGGCGTGCCTTGGGCGGCGCGCACCTGCGCGATGCGGTCGTACACCGCCTTCACGCCTGTGGCGAGCTTGCGTGCATCCCCCATGCCGCCGATGTGCATGAAGAAGACCTTGGGTTGGTCGAAGAAGAAGTGGTTGTGCAGCGCAGTCACTTCCAGGCCGTTGTCCAGCGCGACGCTCATCGCCGGGTTGACTTCATCCTCGAACAGCACCGTATCGCCCATCATCATGGTGGACGAGCCCATTGGCGTGAACGCGGCCCAGGAGGTGAGCCCCATGAACGGTGGCATGGTCCAGCGATCGACATTGATCTTCACGTCGTCGCGTGGCTTGCTGACCTTGAAGACGTTTTCCGCCTGGTTGTAGCTGCCCTTGAGGCCGGTGGCCGTTTCGATGGCAGCGGTGTCGATGGCCTGGGCCATGGCCGGGGCGCCTGTAGTGAGCAGGCCCGCGGCCAGGGCCAGTGTGGAGAGGGTTAGACGCAGCATGGAGTTTCCTTGGTAGTTGGCGGGATGCAGCTCCGGGGGCTGGCCGGAGCGGGTAATCGAGGCAGGTGCCGGTCAATCGAACGGGTATTTCGACGACAGAGGTTCCGGAGTGACCTCGTAGAGGTCTTGGCCGTGGGCGCGCAGCAGATAGGCCTTGCCTTTGCGCAGTACCGTCCAGCATTCGGGCTCTACACCCGTGCTGATGCTTACGCACAATTCCTTGCCCACGATCTTCCAATGCCCCTGGTGCGGCCGCCCCAGTTCAATGGACTTCGTGCGTCCATCGGGAAGGAGGTAAGCGGACCAGTGCGCGCCTTCGGATATGACATTGCCGACGAAGACTGTCTTGATCTGCGCGCCGGTGAGTTCGCTGGGGCCGGGCGCTGCCGATGCCGCCACCAGGCTCAGGGACTGAATGAGTGTGGCGAAGGCAAGACGGGGGATTGCGGACATTTGGTGCATTTTCAGTTGGGCGGATCAGGCTGGCATGACCGGCGGCCAGTTGTGTGTCTCGGCCTGGCATGCGCGGCACCACGCATAG
>DAIMZU010000203.1:0-5567 GCA_036733845.1 Ramlibacter sp. | reverse complement strand
CCACCTGTCCGGCGTCGACTCGCTGCACAGCATCGTGCAGATGCCCAAGGGCGTGCCCGTGGCCACCTTCGCCATCGGGCAGGCCGGCGCCGCCAATGCCGCGCTCTTCGCCGTGGCCATGCTCGCCACCGGTGATGCGGCGCTACGGGCGCGCCTGGACGCCTTCCGCCAGCGGCAGACCGAGGCCGCCCGGGCCACCGTCCTGCCGCCGACCGGAGAAGGCCAGTGAGCGCCGCCCCCGTCCTGCTTCCGGGTTCCACGCTGGGCGTGCTGGGCGGCGGCCAGCTCGGCCGCATGTTCGTCCACGCGGCGCAACGCATGGGCTACTCCACGGTCGTGCTCGACCCGGATGCCGAGAGCCCCGCCGGGCACGTGGCGCACAAGCACATCCACACCGACTATCTCGACACCAAGGGGCTCGCCAGCCTGGCCCTGGTCGCCGACGCGATCACCACCGAGTTCGAGAACGTGCCCGCGCAGGCGCTGGAGCAACTGGCCGCGCACCGGCCGGTCGCACCCGGCGGCGAGGCCGTCGCCATTGCGCAGGACCGTGGCCGCGAAAAAGCCCACTTCACCCGGTGCGGCGTGCCCTGCGCACCCCACACCCTGATCGACGCGCGCGATCAGCTGCAGGTCGTGCCCTCGAGCCTGCTGCCCGGCATCCTCAAGACGGCCCGGCTGGGCTACGACGGCAAGGGGCAGGTGCGGGTGGACACGCCCGCCGAGCTGGCGCGTGCGTGGGATGACCTCGGCGAGGTGGCCTGTGTGCTCGAGAAGCGGATGACCCTGGCGTCCGAATGCTCGGTCGTCGTCGCCCGCGGGGTCGACGGGACCATGGTGCACCTGCCTCCGCAGCGCAACCTGCACCGCGCCGGCATCCTCGCCGTGACCGAGGTTTTCGAAGGCGTGCTGCCGCCCGAGCGCGAGCGGGAGGCGGTCGAGGCCACGCGGGCCATCGCCGCCGGGCTGGACTATGTCGGCGTGCTGTGCGTGGAGTTCTTCGTGCTCGATGACGGCTCGCTCGTGGTCAACGAAATGGCCCCCCGTCCCCACAACAGCGGCCACTGGAGCCTCGACGGCAGCGACGTGTCCCAGTTCGAGTTGCAGGTGCGGGCCATGGCCGGGCTGCCTCTGGTGCAGCCGCGCCAGCACAGCGCCGCCATCATGCTGAACCTGCTGGGCGACATCTGGCTGACAGCCGACGGCAGCCTGCGCGAACCCGACTGGGCCGGCGTGCTGGCCCTGCCTGGCGCGCACCTTCACCTGTACGGCAAGTCCGAGGCGCGCGCGGCTCGCAAGATGGGCCACCTGACGCTCACGGGCGAGTCGGCGCAGGCCGTTCGCGACACCGCGCTGCAAGCCTGCGCCCTGCTGGGCATTGCACCCTTCTGACAGGCGCCCGTGATCCTGGACGGCAACTCACCGCAGGCGATTGCGACAGCCGCGCAACGGCTGGCCGCTGGCGAACTCGTCGCCTTCCCCACCGAGACGGTGTACGGGCTTGGCGCCGACGCGGCCAGCGACGCGGCGGTGGCGAAGATCTTCGCCGCCAAGGGCCGCCCCGCCGATCATCCCCTCATCGTCCACGTGGCCGGACCCGATGCGGCCACTGACTTCGCGCAGGACATTCCCGCGGTGGCGCGGCGGCTGATGGACGCCTTCTGGCCGGGTCCGCTCACGGTCATCCTGCCGCGCCGCCCCAGCGCCGGCGCCGCTGCCGCGGGGGGCCAGGACACCATCGGCCTGCGCTGTCCGTCGCATCCTGTCGCGCGGGCGCTGCTGCAGGCCTGTGCCACGCAGCATCCTCCGGTCACGGGCGTTGCCGCGCCCAGCGCCAACCGCTTCGGACGGGTGAGCCCCACGACCGCGGCGCATGTCCAATCGGAGTTCGGGCCGCAGGTGCCGGTGCTCGACGGCGGGGCCTGCGACATCGGCATCGAATCCGCGATCGTCGACTGCAGCCGCGGCGCGCCGGTGCTGCTGCGCCCGGGCACGCTCACGCACGCGCAGATCGAAGCGGCCTGCGGCGAGCCGCTGCGCCTGGCGCATGAGGCGGACGGCGACGCGCCCCGCGCTTCGGGCACGCTCGAGTCCCACTACGCACCGCAGGCGCGCGTGCGCCTGATGGATGCGCAGGCGCTGCAGGCGGCCCTTGACGTGCTCGGCCGCGACGCGCGGGGCATCGGCGTCTGGTCACGCACGCCGTTGCGCCTGCCCTCCCGCGCCGTGCTGCACAAGTCCATGCCCCCGGATGCCGCGGCCGCCGCGCGCGAACTCTTCGCGGTGCTGCGCGGCTTCGATGCCGAAGGTGTCGGCCTGATCTGGATCGAGCCGCCGCCCGACACGCCGGAATGGGCGGGCGTGCGCGATCGCCTCCAGCGGGCCGCGGCCTGAGAAGGACCTTCTGACCCGCCGACTACACTCATTGCACTTTCTGGAGACCCATCCATGGCATTCCAAGGCTCGCGCCGCGCTCTCCTTGGCGCTGCGGTCGCCTCACTCGCACTGCTGGCCGGCTGCGGCGGCGGCAGCGTCGTGTCGCAGTTCGCGCCCACGCGCGTCATCGCTATCGGCGACGCGATGGTCGATGTCGGCCAGACTGGCCGGCGCTACACCATCAACAACGGCGGCAACGGTGTCTGGGCACAGCAACTCGCCGCCAGCTATGGCCTGACGCTCACGCCGGCATCGGCCGGCGGCACCGGCTTCGGCACGGGAAACGCGCGCATCACCGCCACGCCCGATGCGGCCGGCACCACCGGCACGCGGACGGTGGCGCAGCAGGTCGGTGATTTCGTCGCCGGCGGCGGCCGCTTCGGCGCCGATGACCTGGTGGTGGTGCAGGCCGGAACGTCCGACATCATCGCGGAGGTGACCCGCGCGAACGCGGGCCTGCAGACCCAGGCGCAGGCCCAGAGCAACATCGACAGGCCGCGAATGACCTGGCGGCCCAGGTCCGCGCGATCGTCGCCGCTGGCGCGCGCCGGGTGGTCCTGTCGGGCACCTTCAACCTGGGCCGCACGCCGTGGGCCGCGGGCCTGGGCCAGCAGGCCCTGCTCGAGGGCTACAGCCGCCGATTCAACGAACGCCTGCTGATCGGCCTCGTCGACCAGGGCGCCAACGTGCTCTATGTCGACCAGGCGCTCTACTACAACCTGGTCACCGGCTCACCCTCGGCCTACCTGGGCAGCGGCGCGAACGCCACCACGCCGGCATGCACCTCTGTCACGGACGACCCGGCGTCGGGCATCGGCATCGGGGCTGGCCAGGTCAGCGCCTACCTGTGCGACACCACCACGCTGGCGCCCGGAATCGACGCCACAAAGTACTTCTTCGCCGATCCGGTCTACCCGACACCGGCCGCCCACCGCCTGTTCGGCACCGAAGCGTACAACCGCGTGCGCGCGCGCTGGTAAGGCGCGCTCAGCGCACCGGCGCCGGCATGGCGGCGGGGGCCCCCTGGCGCGCCGTCCACTCGACCAGCGCATCGATCGCTGGCCGCGCGGCCCCGGCCTGCGGATAGTTGGCAATGGCCACCAGCACCCAGCGCCGCCCACTCGGCGCGTGAACATAGCCGGCCACCCCGGTCACGTCGCGCAGGCTTCCGGTCTTCAGGTGCGCCTGGCCGCTGCTGCGCGTGCCCGTGCGCCGGGCGGTGCCGTCGAGCCCGGCCACGGGCAGCGAGGCGATGAACTCCGGCATCAGTGGCGACGCCCAGGCGTGCTGCAGCAGCCGAACCAGCTGGGCGGCCGTCATGCGCTCCTCGCGTGACAGGCCCGAGCCGTTCACCGGGACCGGCGGCTCGGAGCGCAGCCGGTCCCGCCACCACTGCTGCAGCACCTCGCGTGAGCCGGCGAGCGTGCCGGTTCCGCGCTGCTGCAGGCTGAGGGTCAGGAACACCTGCTGTGCCATCACGTTGTTGCTGAACTTGTTGACGTCGCGCACCACTTCCGCCAGCGGCGGCGACGCGACCTCGAAGACCGGGCGAAGGCCCGGCGGCACCTGGCCCTCGCGCACCGTGCCGGCAAGCTGCCCGCCGAGTTCCTGCCAGAGCGCGGCCACGGCACGCGAAGCATGGCCGGCAGGGTCGGCCGAGGCGATGGGCCAGCTCCGCACCCCGCAGCCGGAGGGGTAGGCGCCAAGGAAGCGAACGCGCGCCGGGTCGCTGAAGTCGGCCTTGAGGGCGCCGCGCCAGTCCCCGCAGTCCGCGGTCGGCAGCAGGGGCACGGACGCCGGCCACTGGACGCCCGACAGGGGCGGCTCCATCTGCACCTGGGTGCCTTCGTTGGTCGGCGTGAAATGGAAGACCACCGAGCGGAAGTTGACCAGCAGGCCGTCGGGCGCCGCGTTGTACGGGCGCAGCGGCTCGCCGTCGAATGCGCCGGGGTCCTGGGCCGGGACATCGAAGGCGCTGCGGTCCAGCACGATGTCCCCGGCGATTCGGCGGATTCCCAGGCCCTGCACGCGCCGCAGCAGCAGCCACAGCCGCTCCATGACCAGGCGCGGATCGCCCTGGCCCTTGAGGTACAGGTGGCCCTGCAGCACCCCCGCCTGCACGGGCGCGTCGATGAAGACGGGTGTGTTCCAGGTGTAGGCCGGGCCGAGCAGGTCGAGCGCGGCAAAGGTGGTGGCCAGCTTGGTGATGGAGGCCGGGTTCACCGGCACGTCGGCCCGGTGCCAGACCAGCGGCGCGCCGCGGCCGTCGGCGTCGACCACCGCGACGGCCAGCGCGTCCCGCGGCAGCTTCGCGCGGGTGAGGGCCGCTTCGACTTCAGGGGGAAGTGCCTGGGCGGCCAGCCCGCCGCAGGCGCCCGCGAGCGACAGCGCGAGCAGGGCCGCCGGAAGGAAGGTGCGGGCCAGCGGGCCCCTTGGCAAGCGGTGCGGCATGCAGGCATTATGGGCGGGGATAATGGCGGCCCCGGCCTGCCGCGCACCCGACCTCTCCTTGACCGCCTTCCTCGCCTTCGACACCAGCACCGAGGCCCTGTCCCTGGGCGTGGGCTGGCACGACGCCGGCGGCGCATGGCAGCAGCGCCTTCACCAGGGCGAAGGCGGCCGGGCGTCGTCCGCGACGCTGGTTCCAGGCGCGCTCGCGCTGCTGCGCGAAGCAGGCCTTGGCCTCGGCCAGATGCAGGCGATCGTGTTCGGCCGGGGACCGGGTTCGTTCACTGGCCTTCGCACCGCCTGCGCCGTGGCCCAGGGCCTGGCCTGGGGCGCGGCGCTGCGGGTGATTCCCGTCGACACGCTGCTGGCCGTCGCCGAGGACGCCCGCGAGCGCGAAGGCGTGCGCCGCGTCGTCGCGGTGCTCGACGCCCGCATGGGCGAGGTCTACGCCGGCGCCTGGGTGCATGACGGCCGGGCCTGGCACGAACAGGCCCCCGCTCACCTGTGCCAGCCGCAACAGGTGGTGGTGCCGGCCGGATTCGCGCTGGCGGGCAACGCCTTCCTGCCGCACGGCGACGCGCTGCCACCGGCCGCGGGCCGCATCGAGGCGCTCCCCACGGCCGCGGCGCTGTTGCGCCTGGCGCCCGGCCTGTGGGCAGCGGGTGCGGCCGTCGAGCCTGCAC
>DAIMZU010000202.1:0-5575 GCA_036733845.1 Ramlibacter sp. | reverse complement strand
ATGTTGAGCTGCCCTGGAAGTGAGTGTTGTTCGACATATCGAACAAGGGTTCTTTGCGTTGAAGCCAGCGAAATTTAGCATGACCGCATGGAATCAAGGAATCAGCAGGACGGGCCTCAGGGATCGATCCGCGTCGAACGCTCGCCGGCCGGGGCGGTGTGGGTCACCATCGACCGCGCCGCCAAGCACAACGCGCTCGCGCGGCCGGTGCTCGCCGAACTCGCCGCCGCGGTCCGCGAGGCGGGCCGGGACGAGCAGGTGCGATACGTCGTGGTCACCGGCGCGGGTGACCGCTACTTTGCCGCGGGCGGCGACCTGCGCGACCTCGCTGGCGTGCGCGACGAACCCGCGGTGCTCGCGATGATGGAAGAGGCCGGCGCAGCGCTCGACTCGATCCGGCAGTGTCCGGTGCCGGTGATTGCCTGCCTCAATGGCGACGCCATTGGCGGCGGTGCCGAACTGGCGCTGGCCTGCGACATGCGCCTGCAGGCGGCGCATGCGCGCATCGGCTACATCCAGGCGCGCCTGGCCATCACCTCAGCCTGGGGCGGCGGCCCCGACCTGTTCGCACTGGTGGGGCCCTCGCGCGCGCTGCGCATGATGGCTCGCGCCGAACTGGTCGACGCCAGCCAGGCCCTGTCCTGGGGACTGGCCGACGCCGTCTTCGCGGACGGACCGACGGGAGGGGAGGTGAGCGCCTTCCTCCAGCCGCTGGACACCTGCGCACCGCTGGTGCTGCGCGGCATCAAGGCGCAATCGATCGCGGCCCGCCAGAACGCGGGCTGGGCCGCGCACCGGCGCGTCGAGCAGCAGCACCTCGTGCGGACCTGGCTGCACGAGGACCACTGGACCGCATCCGACAAGCTCCTGTCCAAGGCGACACGATGAACACGAGAGACAACCCTTCCGCCGTGCTTCCCCCCGAGCCCGAGCTCGGCCCGGTCAGCCGCACGGGCATTCCCGTCCCGCCCAGCGTGGACGCCAGTGCCGTCGACCCCGATCGCATCGGCCAGCCAGGCCAGTACCCCTTCACGCGCGGCATCTTCCCGGATGGCTACCAGGGGCGGCTGTGGACCATCCGGCAGTACTCGGGCTTCGGCACGGCCGAGGAATCGAACGAGCGCTACAAGTTCCTGCTGGCGCAGGGGCAGACCGGGCTGTCGGTCGCACTGGACCTGCCCACGCAGTGCGGGCTCGATCCAACCCATCCGATGGCACGCCCGGAGATCGGCAAGGTCGGCGTGTCGCTGTCCAACCTCAGCGAGGCCGAGATCCTGTTCAAGGACCTGGACCTCTCGCGCATCTCGACTTCGTTCACGATCAACGGCACCGCCGCAATCGTCTACGCGATGTACCTGGCGGTGGCGGACAAGCAGGGCGTCGCGCGCAGCAAGCTGACCGGCACGATCCAGAACGACATCCTCAAGGAGTACGTCGCGCGCGGCACCTGGATCTTCCCGGTGCGGCCCTCGATGCGGCTGATCGCGGACTCGATCCTCTATTCCAACGAGGTGACGCCGCGCTTCAACCCCATCAGCATCGCTGGCGCGCACGTGCGCGATGCCGGGGCGACAGCGGCCGAGGAGATGGCCTACACCCTGGCCAATGGCCTGGCGTACGTCGACGAGCTGCGCCGGCGAGGGGGCGACGTCGAGAAATTCGCCAAGCGCCTGTCGTTCTTCTTCTACGTCCACATGGACTTCTTCGACGAGATCGCCAAGTTCCGTGCAGGCCGGCGCATCTGGGCGCGGCTGATGAAGGAACGCTACGGCGCGCAGGACCCGAAGGCGCAGCACTTCCGCTTTGGCGTGGTGTGCGGCGGCTCGTCGCTGGTGGCCCCGCAGCCGTACAACAACGTGGTGCGCGTCGCGGTCGAGACGATGGCCGCGGTGCTTGGCGGGGCGCAGTCGATCTTCACCTGCGCGCTCGACGAGGCCTTCCAGATCCCGACCGAGTTCTCCGCCGAGCTGGCGGTGCGCACGCAGCAGATCATCGCCTTCGAGAGCGGCATCGCGCGGACGGTGGACCCGCTGGGCGGGAGCTACTTCCTCGAGCAGCACACCGACCGCATGGAGGAAATGATCCTCAAGGTCATGGGCGAGATCGATGCCTATGGCGGCGTGATTCCCGCCATCGAGGAGGGCTGGATCCAGCTGCGGCTGGCCGAACGCGGGCTCGAGCGCAAGCTCGACACCGATGCCGGCAAGAACGTCATCGTGGGCCAGAACTACTTTCGCAAGGCCGACGAGCAGATCGGCGTGGGCGATGTCTTCAAGCTCGACCCCACCGTGGCGCAGCGCGCGCTCGAGAAGTTCGAGCGCGTCCTGGACACCCGCAGCCAGGCGGCGGTCGACGCGTCGCTGGCCCGTCTGTCGGCCGCGGCCGCGAGGGACGACGAGAACCTCATGCCCTGGCTGGTCGAGTGCTGCCACGCCTATGCGACGGTGGGTGAGATGGTTGCCTGCCTGAAGGCGCAATGGGGTGAATTCAAGGAGCCGGTGAACCTATGAACGAGAGCCGAAACGAGCGGCCGCTGGCCGGCAAGCGCATCCTGGTGGGAAAGCCCGGCCTCGACGGGCATGACATCGGAGCCAAGATCATTGCGCTGCGCCTGCGCGATGCGGGCGCCGAGGTGATCTACACCGGGCTGCGGCGAAGCCCCGCGCAGATCGCGCAGGTCGCGGTCGACGAGGGTGTCGACGCGGTGGGCCTGAGCATCCTCTCGGGCAGCCACAGGGAGCTGGTGCAGGACGTCCTGGCCGAACTGCGGCAGGGCGGCGCTGGAAACGTGAAGGTCTTCGTGGGCGGAACCATCCCCGGCGAGGACCACGCCTTCCTGCAGTCCCTGGGCGTGGCGGCGGTCTTCACCGCCGACATGCCACTGGACTCGGTGGTCGAGCGGCTGGCGACGGAGCTCGCATGAGCGGTCCGCTGTCCGGCCTGCGGATCATCGAGGTGGGCCACATGCTGGCCGGGCCGTACTGCGGCCTGCTGCTTGCCGACCTCGGGGCCGAGGTCATCAAGATCGAGCCGCCGGAAGGCGACATCGGCCGCCGGGTGAGCCCGCATTTCATCGGGCCCCACAACGCCTACTTCGCCAGCCTCAACCGCAGCAAGAAGAGCGTGGTGCTGGACCTTGCCAGTGAAGAGGGGCGTGCCCGGCTCGAGGCGATCGCGCGGGAGTCGCATGCGCTGGTGACCAACCTGCGGCCCTCGGCCATCCTGAAGCTGGGGCTGACCTACGAGTCCCTGCGCGGGTGCAATCCGCGGCTGGTCTGCGTCGCACTGACGGGCTATGGCCTGCACGGGCCGTTCGCGGAAAACCCGGCCTACGACTACGTGATCCAGGCACTGACGGGCGTGATGGCGCTCACCGGCGATCCGTCCTCGCCACCCACCAAGGCGGGGTACTCCGCCGTCGACAATTCGGCCGGCATCATGGCGGCCCTGGGCCTGCTCGCCAAAATCGTCGAAGGCAAGGGCGGGCAAGTGGACGTCTCGATGTACGACGTCATGCTGTCGCAGCTCAACTACCTCGCCGGTGCCGCACTCAATGCGGGCGAGGTGGTCGAGCGGCTGGCCAACTCGTCGCACCCATACATGGTGCCGGCGCAGATTTTCCCGACGGCCGCCGGATGGCTGACCTTGTTCATCACGCACGACAAGTTCTGGCGCAAGTTCTGCGTCGAGGTCGGACGGCCGCAGTGGGTAGACGAGCCCGCATTCGCCACCATGGACAGCCGCCGCAGCAACCGCGGGCAGGTGCTGGCCGCCATTGGCGAAGTGCTGATGCAGGCGCCAGCTGCCGAATGGGTCCGCCGGCTCGTTCCTCTGGGCGTGGTTGCGGCGGAGGTCGGCACGCTCGCGCAGGCGCTGGACAGCGACCTGACCCGCTCGCGCGACCTGGTCGTGCGCCTGGGGGGCGCCGATTCTCCGCTGCGCGCCATCGGCAGCCCCATCAAGTTCGACGGGCATGCGCCGGAGTACGGGCCGCCCCCGCTGCTCGACGAGCACCACGATCGCGTGCTCGGGAAGGTGGATGCCTGATGCGCGCGCCCCTGGACCGCCATGCGCTGGGACGTGCCCTCACGGCCCTGGCCAACGCCGGCCCGGGGCACGTGCTGCAGGCCCCGGACGCGGGCCTGCCCTCGCGCGGCGCCAGGCGCATCGGGCTGACCGGCGCACCCGGTGCCGGCAAGAGCACGCTCGCCGGGCACCTGGCCCTGCACCGTGCGCGCCAGGGCCGGAGGGTGGGCGTCCTGGCGGTCGACCCGAGCAGCCCGCGCTCGGGCGGCGCCATCCTGGGTGACCGCATCCGGATGGACGAGCTGGATGGAAGCGCCGAGCTCTTCATCCGCTCGGTGGGCTCGCGGGGAACGACGGACGGGCTCTCGGACAACCTGCCCGAGATGCTCGACCTGATGGACACGCACGGCTTTGACGAGGTCGTGCTCGAGACCGTTGGCGTGGGCCAGGCGGAGTACGCCGCACGCGCGCAGGTGGACACGCTGGTGCTGGTGCTGCTGCCCGACAGCGGGGACGTGGTCCAGGCCATGAAGGCCGGCATCATGGAACTGGCGGATGTGTTCGTGGTGAACAAGTCCGACCTCCCGGGCGCGCAGAAGATGGCAACGGACATCCAGCGCATCGGCGCGCTGGCACGACGGGCGCCCCGGGATTGGCGGCCTCCGGTGCTGCTGACGTCCTCAGCCCAGCCCGCCAGCATCGCCGCCCTCTCTGCCGAACTGGACCGCCACCAGGACTGGCTGGCCGGTTCGGGCGAGGGCGAGGACAGGTTGCTTGGGCGCGCACGCTATCGCGTGCGCAGGATCATCGAGCGCCGCTGCGCACAGGTGCTCGCACGGTTCGACGCATCGCAGTTGCGCGCGCCGGTTGCCGAGCAGGTTCGGCTCGCGCTGCAGGAGATCGGCCGGATGGATTGAACCGATGTCAGGGAATCCACCCGGACCGGGACCGGAACCCCCCCGCCAGCATTCCCCTCAACAACTCAAGGAGACACGCATGAACCGCTTCACCCGCCGCAGCTTCGCTGCCCTGGCCCTGGCCGCCATCACCGTGGGGGCAACAGCTCAGGCGTTCCCCAACCGGCCCGTGCGTATCCTGGTGCCGCAGGCGCCGGGCGGCGCCTCCGATGCGCTCGCCCGCATCATCGGGCAGAAGCTGTCCGAGAAATGGGGGCAGCCCGTGGTGGTCGAGAACCGCGCCGGTGCCGGCGGCAACGTGGGCATGGAGGTGGTCGCGAATGCGCCCGCCGATGGCTACACGCTGCTCATGAGCTATGCCGGCACCCATGCGATCAACGGCTCCCTTTACAAGCGCCTGCCCTTCGACCCCGAGAAGGACTTCGCGCCGGTGGCCACCCTGGCCACGCTGCCCTTCGTGGTCGTGACCCGCAACGACGCCCCCTACAAGACCATTCCCGAACTCGTCACGGCGGCGAAGGCGGGCCGGCTCACCTACGGCTCGGCCGGGAACGGTTCGGTCAACCACCTGCTGGGCGAGATGTTCAATGCCGCCGCGGGGGTGCGCCTGGTGCATGTGCCCTACCGCGGGG
>DAIMZU010000201.1:0-5592 GCA_036733845.1 Ramlibacter sp. | reverse complement strand
CAGGTTGAACACGCTCTTGCCGCGCAGCAGCGGCACTTTCTTGACCTCGCGGTCGCTCACGCTGACGAAGGTGGCCGCGGTGTCCAGGATGTGCGTGATGGTGTCCCGCGGCAGGCCCTCGGTGGACAGCAGGTGGATCAGCTCGCCGTGGCGATTGAGCTGGGGATTGCGCTTGTGAAGCATCAGGCGCCCTCCACCCGGAAGCGCAGGCGGCCGGCGTCGTCGCGCGCCAGTTCGAGCAGCTGCGACGGCGGCAGCGTCACGCGCGCCGCCGCAAAATTGGCCTGCACCGGAAGCTCGCGGCCGCCGCGGTCGACCAGGACGGCAAGCTGCACCGACGCCGGTCGCCCGTAGTCGAACAGTTCGTTGAGCACGGCCCGGATGGTGCGGCCGGTGTAGAGGACGTCGTCGAGCAGCAGGATGCGTGCGTCGTTGACGTCGAAGGGCAGCAGTGTCTGCTGCCCCGCCCCGGCGATGCCGCGGCGGGCGAAATCGTCGCGGTGCATGGCCGAGGAGATGACCCCGTGGCGACCTTCCAGCCCCAGATCGCGCTGCAGGCGCTCGGCCAGCCAGGCGCCGCCGGAAGTCACGCCCACCAGCCGCATGCCCGGCGCCATCAGGCTGCGGACGCCGCGCAGCAGGTCGCCGTACAGGGCTTCGGCATCCAGCAGCAGGGCGCCGCCCCCAGGTTCGTTCATCGGATGCTCCTCAGGAATTGTTCAAGGATCACGCAGGCCGCGCCGGCGTCGGCGTCGGCCGCGCCATCGGCCACGGCTTGCGTGGTGCTGTAGCGTTCATCGACCTCGTACACCGCGAGGCCGGTGCGCCCGCGCAACTGGCGCGCGAACTTGCGGGCGCGCAGGGTATTTTCGTGGCTGGCGCCGTCGGGGTGGAAGGGCACGCCCACCACCAGCGCATCGGGCTGCCATTCGCGCACCCGTGCCAGGGCCTCGGCCAGCCGGGCTTCGGCAACCTCGGTGCGGATGGTACGCTGGGGCGAGGCGGTGCCCAGCAGCCGGTTGCCCGAGGCCACGCCCGTGCGCCGGTGCCCGAAGTCGAATGCGAGGAAGGTCTGGTGCCGGGAGGGAACGTCCGCTGGCGCGGGCGCATCGCTCATGCGTGCCCCGCGTCCCGGGAGAGCATCCAGGACTGCAGGCCCAGCAGCGACAGCGCCTTCTCGTAGCGCTGCTCCACCGGGGTGTCGAAGATGACGGCCGGGTCCGCGCCGACGGTGAGCCAGCTGTTCTCGCCCAGTTCGGATTCGAGCTGCCCCTCGCCCCACTGCGAGTAGCCGAGCGACACCAGCACCTTGCGCGGGCCGGCGCCGGTCGACAGGGCCTCGAGCACGTCCTTGGATGTGGTCATCTCCAGGCCACCGGGGATGGTCATGGTGGAGGCGTAGACGGTTTCGTCGGGCGGCGCCGCCGTGCCGGCGCTCACGGCCTCGTGCAGGACGAAGCCGCGTTCGGTGGCCACCGGGCCGCCGTGGAAGACGGGCGCCGCGGCCAGGTCCTCGCGCTCGAGCGGGAGTTCGACTTTCTCGAACAGGTGCCTGAGGCTGATCTCGCTGGGCTTGTTGATGACGATGCCCAGTGCGCCGCGGGCGCTGTGCTCGCACAGGTAGATCACGCTGCGCGCGAAACGCTCGTCTTCCATCCCGGGCATCGCGATCAGGAAATGATGCGTCAGATTGATGGGCTCGGAATCGGCGGGCATGATGCGGATTTTACGCAACGGCCCCCCCTTGAGCCCATCTTCCGACGACAAGCCCTACAACGCCGGGCTGGTCTGGTTCCGCCGCGACCTGCGGGTCCACGACAACGCAGCGCTCTGGCAGGCGCTGCGCTCCTGCCACCAGGTGCACTGCGCCTTCATCTTCGACCGCGACATCCTCGACCCGCTGCCGCGCGCCGACCGGCGGGTCGAGTTCATCCGCGAGTCGCTGGTGCAGCTCGACGAGGCCTTGCGGGTGCTGTCGGGCCATCCTGCCGGCGGCCTGATCGTGCGGCATGCGGTCGCTCGCGACGAGCTGCCGGCACTGGCACAGGCGCTGCAGGTGCAGGCGGTCTTTGCCGCGCACGACGATGAGCCGGGCGCCCTCCTGCGCGACGCGGCGGTGCGCGACGCCCTGGCAGCCGCCGGCATCGCGATGCACACCGTCAAGGACCATGTCATTTTCGAGCGCCAGGAGCTGCTGACGCAGGCCGGGCGTCCCTACTCGGTGTTCACGCCCTACAAGCGGGCGTGGCTGGCCAAGGTCGATGCGTTCTACCTGCGCGGCTACCCGGTCGAGGCGCATGCGCGCTCGCTGGCGCCGCGGCCGCTGGCGGATGCGCGGCCGGTGCCCACGCTCGGCGAGATCGGCTTCGAGGCCACCAACCTGTCCGCGCTGCCCTTGCCGGCGGGCAGCGAGGGCGGCGAGCGGCTGTTCACCGAATTCCTCGGGCGCATCGGCCGCTACCGCGAGGCGCGCGAGTTCCCGGCCCTGCGGGGGCCCAGCTACCTGGGGGTTCACCTGCGCTTCGGCACGGTGTCCATCCGGACCCTCGCCCGGCAGGCGCACGCGCTCGCGGAGGCCGGCGACGCGGGGGCTGCGACCTGGCGGGACGAACTGGTGTGGCGCGACTTCTACGTGCAGGTGCTGGCCAACTTCCCGCACGTCGCGGACACCGCGGGCGCGCCGCACAGCTTCCGGCGCGAGTACGACGCGATCCGCTGGGAGGACGGGCCCCAGGCGCAGGCGCTGTTCGCGGCCTGGTGCGAAGGCCGCACCGGCTACCCGCTGGTAGACGCCGCCATGCACCAGCTCAACGAAACCGGCTACATGCACAACCGCCTCCGCATGGTGACGGCGAGCTTCCTGTGCAAGGACCTGGGAGTCGACTGGCGCTGGGGCGAGCGGTACTTCGCTCGGCAGCTGAACGATTACGACCTGGCGTCCAACAATGGTGGCTGGCAATGGGCCAGTTCCTCGGGCTGTGACGCGCAGCCCTACTTCCGCATCTTCAACCCGGTGAGCCAGAGCCGCAAGTTCGACCCCGAAGGAAAATTCATCCGGCGCTACCTTCCCGCCCTGGGGGCGCTGCCGGCGCAGGCGCTTCACGCCCCCTGGGAAGCCTCGCCGCTCGAGCTGCAGGCAGCCGGCGTGGTGCTGGGGCGGGACTATCCACGCCCGGTGGTCGATCACGCCGCCGCACGCGAGCGGACGCTTCTGCGCTACGCGGTCGTGCGCGGCGGCCCCGCGGCTGCCGGCGCCGCCTGAGGGCGGACCCCGGCGGTCAGGGCGCCGGGGGCAAGGCGTAGCGTCGCACCAGGGCCAGCAGCTGTTCTTCGGAATAGGGCTTGCCGAGGTAGTGCTCCACCCCCAGTTCGCGCGCGTGCTCGCGGTGCTTGGTGGCGATGCGCGAGGTGATCATCACGACCGGCAGGTCCGCCCAGCGCGCGTCGCTGCGGATGTTGCGGACCAGGTCGAAGCCATCCATGCGCGGCATTTCGATGTCGGACAGCACGACCGCCGGCCGCTCCTGGGCGAGCCGCTCCAGTGCCTGCAGGCCGTCGGCGGCCAGCGCCACCCGCCAGCCCTCGCGCTGGAGCAGGCGCTGCGTCACCCGGCGCACGGTGATGGAGTCGTCCACCACCAGCACCAGCGGCACCGGCGGCGGCGCGTCCGGCGCCATGGGCAGCCCGCTGCCGGCCTGGCCCAGCACGTCCGGCTGGGCGTGGTCGGCGCTGAGCAGGCGGGCCTGCTCCCCGTAGACAGTAGCCAGCGCCACCGGGTTGTAGATCAGGACCACTGCGCCCGAGGGCAGCACCGACATGCCGGCCAGGCCAGGCAGCCGCGACAGCTGCGGCCCGAGGTTCTTGACCACGACCTCCTGGCTGCCGAGCACCTCGTCGAGGTGGACCGCCACGCGCTGCGCGGCGCTGCGGAACACCACCACCGGGACGTTGCGCGCCTGCGGTTCCTCGCTGCGTCGCGAGGACTGCAGCAGCGCGCCCGACCAGAAGAAGGGCAGCGAGTTGCCGTCATGCTCGAAGGTGCCGGCGTTGTAGGCCTGCTGAAGCTCGCGGGCGGAGGCGCGGCGCACGATCTCGACGAGGCCCGCAGGCACGCCGAAGGCGAGTCCGCCGCTTCGAACCATTACGACCTGCGTGACCGCGGTGGTCAGCGGGAGCACGAGCCGGAACCGGGTGCCCTGGCCGGGCTGGGTGTCGACCTCGATGCGCCCGCCCAGCGCGTTAACCTCCGAGCGGACCACGTCCATGCCGATACCGCGACCGGACAGCTCGGTGACCTCGGAGGCGGTGCTGAAGCCCGGAAGGAAGATCAGCCGCGCGAGCTCATCCGGCGTGAGCGCCTCGTCGGGGCGCACGTGCTGCTGCGCAATGGCCTGGGCGCGGATGCGCTGCAGGTCCAGGCCCGCGCCGTCGTCGCCGAACTCGACCGAGACGTCGTTGCCCTCCTGGGCGAGCCGCACCCGGATGTTCCCGGCCAGGTCCTTGCCCGCCGCCGTGCGTGTCTCCGGGTCCTCGATGCCGTGGGCCACGCAGTTGCGCAGCAGGTGCTCGAAGGCCGGCGTCATCCGGTCGAGGACCCCCCGGTCCATTTCAATGGAGCCGCCCTCGATGTCCAGACGCACCTGGCGCCCGGTGTCCTTGGCCGCCTGCCGCACGACACGATAAAGGCGGTCGGCGATGCTCTCGAATTCCACCATGCGCGTGCGCAGCAGGTCGCGCTGCAGATCGCGGGTCTGGCGGGCCTGAACGAGCAGGTCGTCCTCGGTTGCCTCGACCGCGCGCTGCAACTGGCGCTGCACGGTGGCCACGTCGTTCACCGACTCGGCCATCATCCGCGTGAGTTCCTGGACCCGTGTGAAGCGGTCGAACTCGAGCGGGTCGAAGCCGCTGGCGGAGTCGCGCGTCTGGGCCATGCGCGACTGCATCTGCGACTCGGCCTGCAGCTCGATGTCTCGAAGCTGGGCCCGCAGCCGGTCGAGGTTCCCCGTGAGGTCGTGCAGCGAGCCGCGCAACTGGCGCAGCTCGGTCTCCAGGCGGGAACGGGTGATCATCACCTCGCCGGCCTGGTTCACGATGCGATCGAGCAGCTGCGTTCGCACCCGGACGGCCTGGTTCGCGGCGACGCGCTGGCTCGCGAGCGAGGTCTGCACAGGCGCGGCCAGGGAGGTCCCCGGCGCCGGGCGCGGGTCGGCGGCGGCCACGATGGCTGCGGGTTCTGGCGCGGCATCGGGCGAGGACGCAGCCACCGCGCCGGCAGCCAGGGCGTCGAATCCGGCCTGCATCTGGTCGAAGTGGGAGAGCAGCGGCTCGATGTCCTGCTCGAGCGCGGTGTCGGGGACGATGTGCTCGACCAGCGACTCCATATGATGCGCCTGGTCCCCCAGCGCCATGGCACCGGCCAGTCGCGCACTGCCCTTGAGCGTGTGGAGCCCGCGCAGCAGCGCGTCCCGCGCACTGCGGTTTTCCGGGCGCGCCTTCCACTGCCGCAGGGCCCCGGCCAGCTGCGGAAGCAGCTCGCGGGCCTCTTCCTCGAACACCTCGAACAGGTCGGGGTCCACCGCATCGGCGTACGCC
>DAIMZU010000200.1:0-5612 GCA_036733845.1 Ramlibacter sp. | reverse complement strand
CTCCGGTTCGGATCAACACACCACTGTAGCAACCGCCGGCCGGGCCACCCCGCCCGCAGGCGACTCACCGTCCCCAGCGCAGAACCAGCGGGTCCAGTCGCTTGGCAGCGTCCAGCAGCCCGTCGCGGACGGCCGGATGCATGACCGGAAACGGCGCCCGCGGGGCGTCGCAGGCAATGATCCCACCGGCCTTCATGAGCGCCTTGGCGGTGAGGATGCCGCCCTGCCGGTTCTCGTAATTGATCAGCGGCAGCCACCGCCCGTAGGCCTGCACGGCGGCCTCGCGGTCGCCGCGGGCGTAGGCGTCCACGATGGTCCGGATGCCGTCGGGGTAGGCGCCACCGGTCATCGCCCCGGTCGCGCCCGCGTCGAGGTCCGCCAGCAGGGTGATGGCCTCTTCGCCATCCCAAGGCCCTTCGATCGCGTCGCCGCCGAGTTCGATGAGTTCGCGCAGCTTGGTCGCGGCGCCGGCCGTCTCGATCTTGAAGTAGCGCACCTGCTCCAACTCGCGGGCCATCCGCGCGAGGAAGGCGGCCGTCATCGGCGTGCCGGCCATCGGTGCATCCTGGACCATGACCGGGATGTCGAGTGCATCCGACAGCGCGCCGTAGAAACGGTGGATCGCCGCCTCGCCCACCCGCAGGGTGGCGCCATGGTACGGCGGCATCACCATGACCATGGCGGCGCCCAGGGCCTGCGCCCGCCGGCTGCGCGCGACGCACTCCCGGGTCGCGAAGTGCGTCGTGGTGACGATCACCGGAACCCGCCCGGCCACGTGCTCGAGGATGGTGCGCGCCAGGGTCTCGCGTTCTTCGTCGGACAGGACGAACTGCTCGGAGAAATTCGCCAGGATGCACAGCCCCTGCGAGCCGGCGTCGATCATGAAATCGACGCAGCGCTTCTGGCTGGGCAGGTCGAGCTCACCGGCTTCGTCGAAGGTGGTGGGCACCACCGGGAACACGCCTGCATACGGTCGCTTCACAGTGGGCCTCACTCGATGATGTGGAAACGGTCGAGGTACTCGTCCTTGAGTGTCAGGCCAAGCCCGGGGACATCGTCGCTCAGTTGCAGGAAGCCGTTGTCGGCCACGGGCTCACCATCGAAGATGTACCAGAACAGCTCGTTGCCGACCTCGACGTCGAACATCGGGAAGTACTCGGCCATCGGCGAGGCCAGCGT
The DNA here is from genome assembly GCA_036733845.1 of Ramlibacter sp. Taxonomy (GTDB): domain Bacteria; phylum Pseudomonadota; class Gammaproteobacteria; order Burkholderiales; family Burkholderiaceae_C; genus Ramlibacter. The sequence continues at coordinate 4,433 of DAIMZU010000200.1, read as the reverse complement.
GCTCATGGTCAGGTGGTAGTTGTGCATCTGGCCGGCGTGCGGGATGACCGGCACCGAGTAGGCCTCGCACAGGGCGTTGATCTTGTGCGCCGCGGTAATGCCGCCCACCCGGTTGGTGTCGTACTGCACCACGCTGACGGCCTTGCGGTCGAGCAGGTGCTTGAACCCGTAAAGCGAGAACTCGTGCTCGCCTCCGGAGATGGGGATGGAGGTCAGCTGGTTCAGCTCGGCGTAGCCGTCGATGTCGTCCGCGATCACCGGCTCTTCCAGCCAGCGCGGCGCATAAGCCTCGAGCTTGGGCAGGATCCGCTTGGCGTACTCCACGTTCCAGCCCATGTAGCACTCGAGCATGAGGTCGTTCTCGTCGCCGATCACCTCGCGCACCGCGGCCACGGACTTGAGGTTCTCGGTCACGCCCCGCTGCCCGTGCGCCGGCCCGTAGCCGAAACGCATCTTGAAAGCCTTGAAACCCTGGTCCAGGTACTTCTGCGCCTCGTCCTGCATGGCCTTGAGGTCGGTGCGGTACAGCTTGGAGTAGTAGCAGGGGATGCGCTCCTTGGTGCGCCCGCCCAGCAGCTTGAACACCGGCTTGCCGACGCTCTTGCCAAGGATGTCCCAGATGGCGAGGTCGACGCCCGAGATCGCGGCCATGGTCACGCCCTTGCGCCCCCAGGCATGGGTCGCGCGGTACATGCGCTGCCACAGGTACTCGTAGTCCCAGGGGTCCTGTCCGACGACCAGGGGGGCGAGGTACTCGTCGATGATGGCCTTGGCGATCTTCGGGGCGAGCGCGACGTTGCCCAGGCCGACCAGCCCATCGTCGGTCTCGATCTCCACCACCGTCCACGAGTGGAAGCGGAAGGTGCTCATGGTCTCCTGCCGGGTGTAGAGCAGGTCCATGGCGTTGGAGCAGAAGTTGCCCTGCGGCGGCACGGTGGGGCCGGTCCATTCGTAGACGCGGGCGCGGACGGATTTGATCTTCATGTTCGTTCGGTCAGGAGTGAGTCTGGCGCCCGTTCAGGCGGGGACGCGGTCGATGCGGTGGGTGCGGTGCGACAGCCCCATGCGCGCCGCAATCAGGAAGGCCTGCCACATCGCCTCGTCACTGGCACGGCCGCGGCCGGCGATGTCGTAGGCGGTGCCATGGGCCGGCGTGGTGATGGGAATGGGCAAGCCCCCCTGCACCGTCACGCCCTTCGAGAACCCGAGCAGCTTGAGCGCGATCTGGCCCTGGTCGTGGTACATCGTGACGATGGCGTCGTACTCGCCGGCCTGCGCCCTCAGGAAGATCGTGTCCGCCGGAAAGGGCCCGTCCACCGCCAGGCCCTCCTCCCGCAGTCCCGCCACGGCCGGCGCAATGATGTCGATCTCTTCGCGGCCGCAGGTGCCGCCGTCGCCGTTGTGCGGATTGAATCCGGCGACGGCAACGCGCGGCCTGGGCACCCCGTTGGCCTGCAACGACCGGTAGATCAGCCGGGTGGCGTCCTGCACGCGGGGGATGCTGAGGTAGGACGCTGCGTCCTTGAGCGGGATGTGCGAGGACACGCGTGCGGTCCACAGCCCCTGCAGGGTGTTGAACTCGCAGAAGTAGTCCTGCACGCCCAGGTACTCGGCAAAATGATGGAGCTCGTCTTCGTGCCCCAGGCCGCCCATCTTCATGGCCTGCTTGTTCAGTGGCGCGAAACAGATCGCGTCGACCTGCCCCGCCCGCACGGCATCCATGCACCGGTCCAGCACCTGCAGCACGCTGCGCCCGCCGGACGGCGCGGCCACGCCCACGGTGACATCCCCGGGCCGAACCGTGTCGACCGCCAGGAAGGCGGCCTGGCGCGTGTCCTCCCGGGACCGCACCGCATCGAAGTTGCCGACTGCAACCGTCGGCACCGTGACCCCGGCGATCTCCTGGCCGCGGGACCACAGCCAGGGGTCGCCGACCAGCACCAGGTTGGCGCGTGACGTGGCATCGGCCCGGGCCAGCAGCCGCGCGATCAGCTCGGCACCGATGCCGGCCGGGTCGCCCAGGGTCAGGGCGACGACGGGGAGTTGTCCTGCTGCCATGACGACCTCAGTCCACACGGATCTGGTTCTTGCGGATCACCTCGGCGTAGCGCTTGTTCTCCGCGTCGTGGAAGGCCTGGAACTGTGCCTGGGTCATGGGCGTGAGTTCGGCACCGATGGCCGTCAGCCGCGCCTGCGTCTCGGGCATGGCGATGACCTTGTTGACCTCGGCATTGACCTTGTCGATCACCGCCCGGGGCGTGTTCGCGGGCATGTAGATGCCGTACCAAGCGCTCATCTCAACGCCCTTGAGCCCGGCTTCGGCCATCGTGGGCACATCGGGCAGTTGCGGGTTCCGTTTCGCAGCTGCCACGGCCAGGGGCTTGACCTTGTTGTTGCGGATGTGGCCGATCACCGAGGGCATGGTATCGAAACTCATCTGGACCTGGCCTGCGATCAGATCCACCAGGGCGGGCGTGCTGCCCCGGTAGGGAATGTGGGCGATGGACACGCCCGCCACTTCCTTGAAGATCTCCCCGGCGATGTGCTGCGTGCTGCCCGCTCCGCTGGACGCATAGTTCAGCTGGCCGGGCCGGGACTTGGCCAGCGCGACCAGGTCGCCAACCGAGTTGGCGGGCAGGCTGGGCGTGACGACCAGGACGTTGGCGACGGCGCCCACGAAGGCCACCGGCACCAGGTCCTTGTTGTTGTCATAGCTCAGCTTCAGCAGGTGCGGGGCGATCGCATGCGCGGTCGAGACGCCCATCACCATCGTGTGGCCGTCCGTGGACTTCGCGGTGACGTCCGCCGCGAGTGTGTTGGACGCTCCGGGCCGGTTTTCGACCACCACGGTCTGCTTGAGAAGCGGACCGAGCCGGTCGGCCACCGCACGGGCCATGGCGTCGGTTCCGCCGCCCGGTGCCGAGCCGACCAGGAGCTTGACCGGACGGGCAGGCCATTCGCCCTGGGCCTGTGCGAGCGGGGTGGCGAGCAAGGCGGTGAAGGCCAGCAGGCTGGCGAGGGACTTGTTCATCGATGTCTCCTGTCGTGCAGTGGCCGCAAGGTGCGGCGGGGGGAATGTGCGTGGGGGAATGCTAGGCCTGCGATCGATTCAGGTAAATTGAAAGCTGGCAATCGGTCGATAACCTGGAGGAATCAATTTTCATGGCCCACGCGGAACCGCTCCCGCGCCTGCTGAACCGACTTCGCATGCGCCAGGTCACCTTGCTGCTCGCGGTCGGCCGGCTCGGCACGCTGCGGGCGGCGGCCGCCGAGATGGGCATGACGCAGCCCGCAGCCACCAAGATGCTGCAGGAGCTCGAGGGCGCACTGGGGCACCCGCTTTTCGCGCGCGTGGGCCGGGGCCTGCGCCTCACGCCGGCAGGCGAGTGCGTGCTGGCGTACTTCCAGGGGCTGCAGGGGAGCATGGAGTCCATGACGCGCGAGCTCGTGCACATCGCCGAGGGTGATGCCGGCAAGCTCTACGTCGGCAGCATCATGGCGGCCTCGCCGGCCGTGCTGTCGCAGGCGCTGATCGCACTGAAGAAGCAGTCGCCGCTCCTGGCGATGGAGATCACCGTGGACACCAGCGACCGGCTCACCGAGTCGCTGCGCCGGGGCGAACTCGACCTGGTGATCGGCCGGGTGTCACCCGACCTGCAGGATGACTTCGATTTCACGCCCATCGCGAGCGAAGAACTGGCGATCGTCGCCGCGCCCGATCACCCGCTGGCCGGCAAGGCGAGGCTGAGCTTGCAGCAGCTCATGGCGTATCCCTGGGTCCTGCAGCCCCATGGCAGCCCCATGCGCGACGTGCTCGAGCAGGAGTTCCGCTCACAGGGCACGCGGCCGCCGCGCGGCCTGGTGGAGACCTCGTCCATCCTCACCACCATGAACCTGCTCACGCAGTCCGACATGGTCGCGGTCATTCCCGCCGAGGTCGCCCACCGGTACGCGGCCCACCGGCTGCTTGCCGTTCTGCGGTATGCGCTGCGCCATCACCTCAGCGTGTACGGCGCGATCACCATGCGCGGCCGTCCGCTGGGCCCGCTGGCCGGACGGCTGATGGGACTGCTGGCCGAGTCGAAGGCCTGACACCGGCGGCTGCGCAGAAGCGCGCCTTCAGGCCGCCGCCGCCTCCGGCCGGATCCCGCCCAGCATCCACTGCATCACCTCGCGCACGCTGCGGATCTCGGACCCGAAGGGCAGGGCCCCGGCGCCCCGGAAGAACAGGCCCTTCCGCACGTCGCCCGAAAGCGCGTGGCCCAGCACCTTGTCGATGCAGAACTGGCCCCACGCCGCATGGCCGTCGCGCAGCCCGCACTTGGACAGGCAGTCGAACCACATCGTGCAATGCCGCTAGGCATGGGCGGCCGCCTGCATCCGCGGCTGCAGGCGCAGGTACTTGTCCAGCCAGGGCGTGCGGACGGCACGGG
>DAIMZU010000199.1:0-5615 GCA_036733845.1 Ramlibacter sp. | reverse complement strand
ATCCGCGACATGGTGGGCCAGGGCAACAAGATGATCTTCGGCACCACCTTCGGCTACATGGAGCCGATGCTCAAGGTCGCGGCCGACCACAAGGACGTCAAGTTCGAGCACGCCACCGGCTACAAGACCGCCGAGAACCTGCGCACCTACGACAGCCGCACCTATGAGGGCGCGTACATGGCCGGCGTGATCGCCGGCGCCATGACCAAGACCAATACCCTGGGCGTGGTCGGATCCATCCCCATCCCCGAGGTGATCCGCAACATCAACAGCTTCACCATGGGCGCCCAGTCGGTGAACCCCAAGATCCGCACCCGCGTGGTCTGGGTCGGCGAGTGGTTCAACCCGCCCAAGGAAACCGAAGCCGCCACCTCGCTGATCAACGGCGGCGCCGACGTGCTGATGCAGAACACCGACTCCTCGGCCGTGCTGCAGACCGCCGAGAAGATGGGCAAGCGCGCTTTCGGCTGGGACAGCGACATGACGGCCTATGGCCCCAAGGCCCACCTGGGTTCGGCCATCATCGACTGGGCGCCGTACTACATCTCGGCGGTGCGCAGCGCGCTGGACGGCAAGTGGCAGGGCAACCAGCAGGCCTGGTGGGGCGTGAAGGAAGGCGCGATCGACATGGTCAACGTCGCCGAGGACGTGCCTGCCGAAACGAAGAAGCGCATCGAGGAGATCCGCGCCGGCCTCAAGGACGGCAGCTTCGTCATCTGGAAGGGCCCGATCGTCGGCCAGGACGGCAAGGAAATCCTGGCCAAGGACGCGGTTGCGGACGACAAGTTCCTCGGTGGCGTGAACTTCTACGTGCGCGGCGTCGACGGCAAGGTCCCGGGCGGCGACAAGAAGTAAGACCGGCGGGCCGCGCGCCCGCTTCTGCGACAAGCCACCTTCCGAGGTGGCTTTTTTCACGCCTGGGGGTGAAGGCTGAGCCGTCCCCGCCGAGGCGCATCGCGTGAATTCCCCTCCGCCCGTTTGACCCACGTCAAACCGCTGACCGCACCGAGCGCCCATCCTCCACGGTACATCCCCGGAGGTTTCCCATGGCTTCTCCCACCAGCGCCTGGCACGACGAGCACATGTACTTCAACCGGCTTCTGGCCCTGCTGCGCCGCGAGGTCGACGCGCTGGCCCAGGAGAAGGTGCCCAACTACGGGCTCATGCTGGACATCCTGGCCTACCTGCGCGACTACGCCGACGAGGTCCACCATCCCCGCGAGGACGAGGTGTTCCGAAGGCTGGCACTGCGACGCCCCGACCGGGAACTGCCCATCGCGCGCCTGCGCCAGGAGCATCGCGTCATTGCGCATGCCGGCGAGGCCCTGCGCCTGCTGCTCGAGGAAGCCGCCGCCGACAGCTTCGTCCGGCGCGCCGAGATCGAGGTGGCCGCCGCGACCTACCTCGTCTATTACGGCAACCACATCGAAACCGAGGAAGAGGACATCCTGCCCTTGGCAGCCCAGGTCCTGGGCGAAGAAGACTGGCAAGCCGCCAAGGCCGTGGCACCCGCAGCCCGGGACCCGCTCCACGGTAGGAATGCGACGGACCGCCTGAGCGAGCTTCGGCGGCGCATCGCCGCGGAAGCCTAGGGCTTCCCCCGTCATCCCCGTCAGTCCCGCGGACGCGGGAACTCAGGAGCGCGGTGTGACGGGGGGCGGCGTTCACGCCACAATCCCGGCAATGAACGCCAACCTTCCCGCACTCCCCCCGGATCGCCTGCCCGAGCTGCTGCGCCGCATGCCCAAGGCGGAGCTGCATATCCACATCGAAGGCTCGCTCGAGCCGGAGCTGATCTTCGAACTCGCCCGCCGCAACGGCGTGGACCTGCCCTACGCCAGCGTGGACGCACTGCGCGCGGCTTACGCCTTCACCAACCTGCAGAGCTTCCTGGACATCTACTACGCCGGCGCCAGCGTGCTGATCACCGAGCAGGATTTCTTCGACATGGCGTGGGCCTATCTCGAGCGGGCCGCGGCCGACAACGTGATGCGGGCCGAGATTTTCTTCGACCCGCAGACCCACACCGACCGGGGCGTTCCCATGGCAGTGGTCATTGGAGGGCTTCACCGTGCCTGCACCGAAGCCCGCGCGAAGCTGGGTGTGGACGCCGAGCTGATCCTGTGCTTCCTGCGGCACCTGAGCGAGGACGACGCCTTCGCCACCCTGGAGCAGGCGCTGCCGCTGCGCGACAAGTTCATCGGAGTGGGGCTCGATTCCAGCGAAGTCGGGCATCCGCCCGAGAAGTTCGCGCGCGTGTTCGGGCGCTGCCGGGATCTGGGCCTGCACGTGGTCGCCCATGCGGGCGAGGAAGGCCCGCCCGCCTACGTGTGGTCGGCGCTGGACGTGCTGCAGGTCGAACGCATCGACCATGGCGTGCAGTCTTCGCGTGACCCTGCCCTCATGGAGCGGCTCGCACGTGAACGCATCCCACTCACGGTGTGCCCACTGTCCAACCTCAAGCTCTGCGTCTTCCCGCAGCTTGCGCAGCACAACATCCGCGCGCTGCTCGAGGCCGGCCTGTGCGTCACCGTGAACTCCGACGACCCGGCGTACTTCGGCGGGTACATCAACCAGAACTTCATCGAGATCTTCGCGGCCACCGGCATGGACGCCAGCCACGCGTTGCAACTCGCACGCAACAGCTTCGAAGGAAGCTTCGCCAGCGATGCGGACAGGCAGCGCTACCTGCAGCGGCTGGACGAGGTGTTCGAGGAGTTTGCCTGAGGGTTTGAGCAGCGTGGTTTGAACGCCCGGAGGACGCGCAGAGGGCGCCGAAGCGCCCCGCAAACAGCTCCCGGTAAAATCGCCCCAGGTCGCGCCCCGGCGGCCTTTTTCATTTCCCGGGGCCATGTAGAGGAACACCATGCTTCAAAACCTCGCTGCGGCCGCACTGGCCATGGCATCCCTTTCCATCTTCCCCGCGCATGCCCAGAACAGCCCGCCGCCGCTGAAGGTCGGCATCGTGCATGTCGCGCCTGTCACCGACGCCGGCTGGGTGCGCCAGCACGATGACGGCCGCAAGGCCGTGGAGGCGGCGCTCGGCGACCGGGTACGGACCACCGCCGTCGAGAACGTGCCCGAAGGGGCCGATGCCGAGCGCGTGATCCGTGATCTCGCGCAACAGGGGCACAGGCTGATCATCACGCCGAGCTTCGGCTACATGGAACCCACCCTGCGCGTGGCCCGTGACTTCCCCCACGTTCGCTTCGAGTCGATCACCGGCTACAAGACCGCTCCCAACGTCGCGACGGCCAACGCCCGCTACTACGAGGGGCGTTACCTGGCCGGCATCGCGGCTGGCCGCATGAGCCGTACGAATGTCGCCGGTTACGTGGCGGGCTTCCCAATTCCCGAGGTGATCCAGGGCATCAACGCCTTCACCCTGGGCATGCGCTCGGTGAACCCGCAGGCGCAGGTTCGGGTGGTGTTCATTGGCGAGTGGTTCAACCCGCCGCGCGAGCGCGACGCCGCCATGGCGCTGTTCAACCAGGAGGCCGATGTCATCGCCTTCCACACCGCCAGCACCGCCATCATGGCCGCCGCGCAGGAGCGGGGGCGCATGGCCGTGGCCTACCACTCCGACATGCGGCGCGTCGCGCCCGATGCGCAGATCGTGGCCGTCACCCACCACTGGGGCGACTACTACACCCGCCGCGCGCGCGAGGTGCTCGAGGGCACCTGGAAGTCCGGCAGCACCTGGGGCGGCGTGCGCGAGGGCATGGTCCAGGTGGGCAGCTTCGGGCCGCGCGTGCCCCAGGCGGTGCAGGACGAGGTGCTGGCCCGCCAGAAGGACATCGCGTCGGGACGGCTGCATCCCTTCGCCGGTCCGCTCACGGACAACGAAGGCCGGGTGCGGCTGGCGGCCGGTGCCCGCCTGTCCGACGAGCAGATCCTGGGCATGGACTGGCTGGTCGCGGGCGTGGTGGGCAAGGCCGCAAAATAGAGGCATGAAAGCCTTTCGCGCTGCGCTGCTGCGCTTCGATGACGACGGTCGGCCGCTCTACGACGAGGACGGCCTGCTGCTTGTCGGCCCGGGCGCGGACGGCCAGCCCGTCATCCGAGCCGCAGGGGCGTGGCAGTCCCTGAAGGACCGATTCCCTGGCGTGGCGGTCGAGCACCTGCCGGGGCGCATCCTGGCGCCCGGCTTCATCGACCTGCACGTCCACTTTCCCCAGACCGACGTGATCGGCTCACCCGCCGAGGGCCTGCTGCCCTGGCTCGAGAACTACACCTTCCCGCATGAGGCGCGCTTCGCCGACCCGGCCTACGCCCAGGGCATGGCCGAAGTGTTCCTGGACGAGCTGGTGCGCCATGGCGTGACGACGGCGCTCGCATTCGCCACCTCGCACCCTGCGTCAGTCGACGCGCTGATGGCCGCCGCGCAGGCGCGCGGGCTTCGCCTGATCGGCGGCAAGGTGCTGCAGGACCGTCATTCGCCCGATGGTGTACGCGATGAGACCGAGCAGTCCCTGCTCGATACCGAGGCCTTGATCGGCCGCTGGCACGGCCAGGGACGACTGGGCGTGGCCATCACCCCGCGGTTCGCGCCGAGCTGTTCGCCCGGGCAGTTGCGCGGCGCTGGCGAGATCGCGGCGCGCCATCCCAGCGTGTGGATCCAGTCACACGTGGCCGAGAACCTCGAGGAGATCCGCTGGGCGCGTGAACTCTTTCCCGACGCCCGCAGTTACCTTGCCGTCTACGAAGGCTTCGGCCTGCTGCGCGAGCGGGCCATCTACGCGCACTGCATCCACTTCGACGACGACGATCGCCGCCTGATGCGCGCCAGCGGCGCGGCGGCGGCCGTCAGCCCCACGAGCAACCTGTTCCTGGGCAGCGGCTTCTTCGATTTTGAAGGCGCGCAGCGCATCGGCTTCGCGCACGGGCTGGCCAGTGATGTCGGCGGCGGCACCAGTTTCAGCCCCTTCCACACCATGCTGGCCGCCTATTACGTCGGCCGCGAGGGCCAGACCAAGCCCGGGGTGTCGCTCACGCCCGGGCGGCTGTGGTGGCTGCATACGGCCGGTGCCGCGCAGGCGCTGGGTCTTGGCGGGGTGGTGGGCAACCTTCAGCCGGGCTGCGAAGCCGACTTCCTGGTGCTCGACCCGCAGGCAACGCCGCTGCTCTCCCGCAAGGTGCAGCACGCGCGTGACCTGGACGAGTTGCTGTTCTCGCTCATCGTCCTGGGCGATGACCGGGTGGTGGAGCGTGTGGTTGTCGCTGGGGTGGACCGCAGCGTGTGAATCCGTTCGCCCCGTGCTTGTCGAGGCCTCTCGTCGTGCCAGGATTTTTTGGGCCTTGCGCCGCGGCGCGGATGGCTGGAATCTCAGCTTGAACGTGGCGGGCCGACCGGCGCGAGCGCCCCCGCGCCGACCACCTCAGGCCTGCGCGCGGCGACCCAGGCCAGCAGTGACGCAGCACACAGGAGCATCGCCAGGCCGGGCGCACCGTTCCATTGCAGCGCGGTGCCGCTGGCCACAGGGCCGACGATGCCTCCGGCGGTGTAGCCCGTGATCATGGCCGCGGCGCCGCCCGCCGTCGCCCGTCCCTGGAACACGTGCGCCACCTGCACCATGGTCAGGGTGTACAGCGCACCGCCGACCCCGCCCCACAGC
>DAIMZU010000198.1:0-5646 GCA_036733845.1 Ramlibacter sp. | reverse complement strand
GATCGATGGCGTATACGGCCAGGTTCGCGCCGGGCAGCGGCAGGTTATTGGGCATGTTGCCCGATTTCGGATCCGTGGACGCCACACCGAGGCCAGTCACGCGTCCGGAAAGCCGGGGGCGGGCTTCCGGGACGATATCGAGCGTGCGGGGGGGCTCGCCGGTGACGAACCGCCACGTCGCGTCGAACGCGACGGGTGAGAACGAGGTCTCGCGGTGGTCGATGCGCGGAAACGCCAGGTTGGTCGCACCCCGCAGCGACGGGCCGTCGTGTCCGACGCCGGTCGGCTTGCCGGCCATCCCGATCCAGCGGCCGTCCGGCTGGGCGAACTTGTCATTGTCGGTCGAGCGGACGGTGAGCCACTTGACCGGGCCGGTGACCTCGTCACCGGAGGCATTCTTGGGTGCGTTCAGCGCACGCAGGAAAGGGCCGGTGCCGGCGAATTCGTTGCCTTCGTTGTAGCCGGGGATGGCCTGGACGCCGTGGTTGGGAACCCCTCCGAGGACGGCATGGCTCACAACGGCGTCGCCACCGCCGTTCTGGATGTAGTTGCGCACCGCATACCCGCCACGGGAGTTCGCCACGAGCACCACCTGCGCGGCGCCGGTTTCGCGCAGCACGCGCTCGACTTCCGCCTTCAGGAAGGCCATGTGTTCCGCCGTGGAACTGCGGCCCGGTTGCGCGCGGCTGTCGTCATCGCGTGCGAGCGGGTAGGGCAGTTGAATGGCGTGCAGCCGGTCCCGTGGCCAGCCGTTCGACTCGAAGCGCCAGAGCGTGGTGGTCCAGATGGAGGCGTTGTCGCCGTTGCCGTGGACAAACACCACGGGCGGCGACGTGGGAGCGGCGCTGGGCGCCAGGGTGGAACATCCGGCCAGCGCGGCGGCCAGGGCCGCCCCGAGAAGCACATGCCTGCGGCTCGAAAAGGCGGCGCTCATCAGGCAAACACCCCCGCGGTGTCCTGCATCCGGGCGGACACCTCGCCCAGGTGGTGGAGCGTGTCGCCATACGTCAGCTCGAGCTGGGTGAGCTTCTTGAAGTAGTGGCTGCCCACGTACTCGTCGGTCACGGCGATGCCGCCGTGCAACTGGACCGAGTTCTGGCCGACGAAGCGCATGGAAGTGCCCAGCTGGACCTTGGCGCGCGCCATGGCGCGGCGGCGTTCGTCGGCCGGCGCGTTGAGCTTGAGGCTGGCGTAATAGCTCATGGAGCGGGCGAGTTCCTGCTGCATCTTCATGTCGGCCACGCGGTGACGCAGCGCCTGGAAGCTGGCGATGGGCACACCGAACTGCTTGCGCGTGTTCATGTACTCGACGGTGAGTTCCATGGTCCGGTCGATCACGCCGACGGCTTCGGCGCAGGCCGCCGCAATGCCGATGTCGATCGCATGTTCGAGCGCGGGCAGGCCGTCGGCGCAGACAAGGACCGCGGGTGCCGAATCGAGCTGCACCTCGGCCGCGCGGCTGCCGTCCATGGTCGTGTAGCCCCGCGTCGACACACCCGTTGCGCCGCGCTCGACCAGGTAGAGGCCCAGGACGCCACCGGACACCGCCGGTACCAGCAGCGCGTCGGCCTGGTCGCCCGCGGGCACGATGCTCTTGGTCCCCGTGAGCGTCCAGCCGCCGGCCTGGGTGGCCGCGGCGGTCTCGCACCGATCGAGGCGCCAGCGCGCGCCGCGCTCCTGGTGGGCGAGCACCACGAGCGCCTCGCCGGAGGCGATGCGGGGCAGCCAGCTGGACTGCACCTCGGCCGGCGCACAGGCGCCGATCACGCCGCCCGCCAACAGGGCCTGGCCCAGCGGCTCGAGCACCAGGCCGCGGCCGAGCTCCTCCATGGCGACCAGCGCCTCGACCGGGCCCATGCCCATTCCGCCATGGTCCTCGGGCACATACAGGCCGGTGAGGCCGAGCCCGGCGAGCTCGTCGTAGGCGGCGCGGTCGAAGCCCCCGGAGCGCACCGCCGCGTGGCGGCGCTCGAACGAATAGCTGCGCTCCACCCAGCGGCGCACTGCGTCGCGCAACTGCAGCTGGTCATCGGTGAAATTGAAATCCATGGTGTCCTCCTGCGCCTCAGCCCAGCACGGTCTGCGCGACGATGTTGCGCTGGACCTCGTTCGAGCCGCCGTAGATGGTCGTCTTGCGCATGTTGAAGTAGGTGGCCGCGAGCGGCGCGAGACCGATCGCGCCTCCAGGAAAGTCGCCCTGCCAGCCGGCTTCCATGGCCTCGCGGATGAAGGGCACGGAGAAGGGGCCGCCGGCCAGCATCATCAGTTCGGTGTAGCGCTGCTGGATCTCGCTGCCGCGGATCTTGAGCAGGCCGGCAATGTCCAGCGAGTTCTTGCCCGACTTCTCGGCCGAGAGGACCCGCAGCACCAGCATCTCGAGGGCGACCACGTCGACTTCGAGCCGCGCGATCTCGTCGCGAAAGCGCAGGTCGTCCCACACGCCTTCAGCCTTGGCGATGCGCTTGAGACGCTCGAGTTCGCGCTTGGCGCGGTTGACGTCGGCGATGTTGGTGCGCTCGTGCGACAGCAGGTGCTTGGCGTAGGTCCAGCCCTTGTTCTCCTCGCCGATGAGGTTCTCGGCCGGCACCTCGACGTTGTCGAAGAACACTTCGTTCACCTCGTGCCCGCCGTCGAGCATGATGATGGGGCGCACCTGGACGCCGGGGGATTTCATGTCGATCAGCAGGAAGCTGATGCCGGTCTGCGGCTTGCCGGAGGTGTCGGTGCGCACCAGGCAGAAGATCCAGTCGCCGTACTGGCCCAGGGTGGTCCAGGTCTTCTGGCCGTTGACGATGTACTTGTCGCCCTGGCGCTCGGCGCGGGTCTTGACCGACGCCAGGTCGCTTCCCGCGCCCGGCTCGGAATACCCCTGGCTCCACCACACGTCGCCCGAGGCAATGCCCGGCAGGAAGCGGCGCTGCTGCTCGGGCGAACCGAACGCCATGATGACCGGCGCCACCATCACCGGCCCGAAGGGCACGATGCGCGGCGCGCCGGCCAGCGCGCATTCTTCCTCGAAGAGGTGCTTCTGCACCGCGTTCCAGCCCGGCCCGCCGAACTCACTGGGCCAGCCGTAGCCCAGCCAGCCCTTGGCACCCAGGATGCGCGCCCAGCGCTGCATGTCCTCGCGGCTGAGGTGCAGCGCGTTGTGTACCTTGTGGGCAATGTCCTGGGGCAGGTGCTCGCGCACCCAGGCCCGGATGTCTTCGCGGAACTTCTGTTCTTCGGGGGTGAATGCCAGGTCCATGCTCGCCTTTCAAAACAGCCGCAAAGGCTAGCATGCCGCCGGCCCGTCGCGTGTCGAAGCGGCGACAACCCGGGGCTTTCCCGTACCTTGGGATAATCCCCGCCTCCATGAAGAACATCGTGATCCTGATCTCCGGCGGCGGCTCCAACATGGCGGCGATCGCCCGCGCCGCCGAGCGCGAGGGCTGGCGCGAGCACCTGGGCGCGCGCGTCGCTGCCGTCATCAGCAACCGGCCGGAAGCCGGCGGGCTGTCCTTCGCCCGCGAGCAGGGCATCGCCACCGCGGTGGTCGACCACAAGTCCTTCGGCACCCGGGAGGCGTTCGAGGCCGAGCTTTCCGCCGCCATCGACCGCCACGCACCTGCGCTGCTCGTGCTGGCGGGCTTCATGCGCATCCTCACGCCGGGCTTCGTCGAACGCTACGCCGGAAGGCTGCTGAACATCCACCCCTCGCTGCTGCCAGCCTTTCCCGGCCTGCACACCCACCAGCGGGCCATCGACGCGGGCTGCCGCTTCGCCGGCGCGACCGTCCACCAGGTGACCGCCGAGCTGGACCACGGGCCCATCCTCGAGCAGGCCGTCGTGCCTATCCTTCCTGGCGATGACGCCGCGGCCCTGGCGGCCCGCGTGCTCACCCAGGAGCACCGCATCTATCCGCGGGCGATCGCCCGCCTGCTCGAGGCACAGGCCTGAACCATGCATCCCAAAGCCCTGCTCGACGAGTGCGCCCGCCTGCTGGCGCAGGTCCTGAAATTCGAACATCCCGCCGACGCCGTGGTCTCGCGCTACTTCCGCGAGCACCGCAACCTCGGACCGCGCGAGCGGGCGACGCTGGCGGAGACCGCCTACGGGGTGCTGCGCCGCAAGCTCCTGTATGACCACCTGGCGCCGTCGGGCAGCGGATCGCGCGAGCGCAGGCTGGCCATCCTCGGCTTTGCCGGCCCGCGCGAGCTGCTTCGGGCCGCGCTGGACGACAACGAGCGGCGATGGCTGGACCAGTGCGACGCCATCCGCCCCGAGGACCTGATGGACCGGCACCGCCACAACCTGCCCGAGTGGCTGGTGCAGCCGCTCAAGGACCAGGTCGGCGGCGAGTTCATGGCGCTGGCCGAAAGCCTGAACCAGCCCGCGCCGCTGGACCTGCGGGTCAATGCGCTGCGCGAGCGGCGCGAGGCCGTGCGCGCCGAGCTGGCGGACGCCGGCATCGCCAGCGTGCCGACACCTTTCTCGCCCTGGGGCCTGCGGCTGGCGGACAAGCCCGCGCTGACGCGGCTCGAGGCTTTCCAGCGCGGCGCCTTCGAGGTGCAGGACGAGGGATCGCAGCTGCTCGCGGCGCTGCTCGACGCCCGGCGGGGCGAGATGGTGGTGGACTTCTGCGCAGGCGCCGGCGGCAAGACCCTGGCCCTGGGGGCGGCCATGCGAAACACCGGGCGGCTGTATGCCTTCGACACCTCGGCCCATCGCCTCGACGCGCTCAAGCCCCGCCTGGCCCGCAGCGGCCTGTCCAATGTCCATCCGGCGGCCATCGCCCACGAGCGCGACGAGCGCATCAAGCGGCTGGCCGGCAAGATCGACCGGGTGATCGTCGACGCGCCGTGTTCGGGAATGGGCACGCTGCGCCGCAATCCCGACCTCAAGTGGCGGCAGTCGACCCGGTCGGTGGCGGAGCTGGCGGTGCTGCAGGCTGCCATCCTGCGCAGCGCGGCGCGGTTGCTCAAGCCGGGCGGGCGGCTGGTCTACGCCACCTGCAGCCTCATGCAGGAAGAGAACGAGGCCATTGCGCTCGCGTTCAGCGCCGATGAGCCCTGTTTCGAGATTTTACCGGCGGTGGAGGCGCTCGCACCCCTGAAGCTGGCGGACGCTTCGGCGCTGTGTGCGGGAGAGGGCGGCCAGTTCATGCGCCTGTGGCCCCACCGTCACGCCACGGATGGCTTCTTCGCGGCGGCCTGGGTGCGTCGCTGAGGCTGCGGCATCCCGCCTGCCGTCATCCCGGCGAAAGCCGGGACCCAGGAGCGGGGTGGCCAGCCCCGTCCAGGGAGATCGACAGGCGGCACTAGGCGGGCGGAACCCCTGGCCTTAAAATTGCTCATACCTTCTACTTCGACTCACTTTTCCTGTCCCACCCTATGCTTCTTCCTGACTGGGCCGTCCTGAACGCGGCGATCGAGCTCCTCGCCCACGGCCTCTGGAACCTTTCCTGGTGGCAGATCCTGCTGTACACCCTGGTGACGACCCACCTCACCATTGCCAGCGTCACCATCTTCCTGCACCGGGCCCAGGCGCACCGTGCCCTGGACCTCGGGCCCATTCCGTCGCACTTTTTCCGGTTCTGGCTGTGGATCGGCACCGGCATGGTCACCAAGGAATGGGTGGCCATCCACCGCAAGCACCACGCCAAGT
>DAIMZU010000197.1:0-5670 GCA_036733845.1 Ramlibacter sp. | reverse complement strand
CCCCCGGCTCGTACACGTCGGCGGCCATCATCCTGTTGACGGACGGCCGCCGCACGACGGGTGTGGATACCCTGGCCGCCGCCAAGCTGGCCGCAGAGCGCGGCGTGCGCATCGACGTGGTCGGCCTCGGCAAGGTCGACGGCGAAGGCTGGACCCCCGAGGGCATGCCCATGTACCTGCAACTCGACGAGCCCACACTGCGCGAGGTCGCGCGCATGACCGGCGGCGAGTACCACCATGCCGGAACCGCCGAGAAGCTGCGAAGCGTCTACCAGGCCCTCGGTTCGCGCGTGCAGGTGATGGCCCGCGAGACCGAACTCAGCGGCCTGTTCGCGCTCGCGTCTGCCTTGCTGGCGACGGCGGCGGGGGCCTTGTCGCTGCTGTGGTTCGGCCGCGGGCCCTGAATCAGCCGGCACGCACCTGGCGCCCACGAGCGAGGCCATCCAACCCACACCAGGAGAGTCCATGAGCACACGCATCGACGAGATCGCGGACAGCATCTACCGGATCCACACGCCCATCACCTTCCCGGATGGGCAGGGGTTCAGCTTCAACCAGTACCTGCTGGTTGACGACGAGCCCCTGCTGTTCCACACCGGACCGCGGGCACTCTTCGGCCCTGTCAGCAACGCGGTCGCCACCGTGATGCCGCTGCAGCGGCTGCGCTATGTCGGGCTGTCGCACGTCGAAGCCGATGAATGCGGATCCCTGAACCCGTGGCTGGCGGCCGCCCCGCAGGCGATGCCGCTGTGCGGCCAGATCGCCGCGATGGTCTCGATCGCTGACATGGCGGACCGGCCGCCGCGCGCGCTGGCCGACGGCGAAACGCTCACTCTGGGCCGCCACACCGTCCGCTGGTGCGACACCCCGCACGTCCCGCACGGCTGGGAGTGCGGACTGCTGATGGACGTGACGACGCAGACCTTCTTCTGCGGAGACCTGTTCACGCAACCCGGCCATGGCGAGGCCCCCTTGACCGGCGAGGACATCCTGGGACCGAGCGAAGCGTTCCGTGGCGCCATGGACTATTTCGCGCATGCGCCGCAGACCGCCGCGACTCTGCACCGGCTGGCCGACCTGGCACCACGCACCCTCGCCTGCATGCACGGCAGCGCCTGGAACGGCAACGGCGGCGCGCTGCTGCGCCAGCTGGCGGAAGCGCTCACGGCGGGCGAAGCGGCGCCGGCGCGCTGAACAAGTCCATGCAGACCCGTATGGAATAGCGGGCCGGCGGCGCCTATCATGCCGCCATGTCCACCCCTGCCCGACTCGCCAAAGCCGAACCGCGGTCCTCGCTCACGCCCGAGGACTGGATCCGCGCGGCCACCGAACTGCTGATCGACGGCAGCGTCGACGCGGTCCGCATCGATGCCCTCGCGCGCGCCCTGGAAGTCACGCGCGGCAGCTTCTACTGGCTCTTCACCGACCGCGACGACCTGCTGGAGCGGCTGCTTCTGGGCTGGCAGGAGGAGCAGACCGAGCAGGTCATCGAGGGCTACCGCCGCCAGGGCGTGCAGCGGGACGACCTGATCCGCGAACTTGTCGATCTTCCCTCTCATGGCCGCGCGGCGGCACGGGGCGCCTCGGTCGAACTGGCGATCCGGGCCTGGGCCCGTCGGGACGACAAGGCCCGGCGCGTGGTCGACCGCGTCGACGCGAAGCGGCTGGACTACATCCAGGACTGCTTCGCGCACCTGGGCTTTGCGCCGGCCGATGCGCGCTCGCGCGCCTTCCTGCTGTACGCGTACATGCAGTCGGAATCGCTGCTGCGCAACCAGGGCAGCGCGGCGGACAAGGACCACCGGCGCCGCTTCGTCGCGCAGGCGCTGCTGGCCCCCGCAACGGCGGACCCGGACAAACCCTAGGTCACCCCCTGCCACCGGCGCCCTAAACTTCAATACACCCCTGTATGGTGTCGGCGCCGGCCACGCCTTCCTTCTCCATCCATCGACCACCCCATGGCTTCATCCCTGCTCTCGTCCGAAGGCTCGCTCGCCCCGCCCGCGGTGCTCAAGGAGGACCGTCCCGACGGCTCCTTCGTGCTGCGCAGCCCGCAACGCCTGCAGCCCTACGCCCGCTGCATCGGCGACTGGCTGGACCATTGGGCCTCCATCACGCCCGACGCGGTGTTCCTGGCCGAACGCGGCCCCGACGGCGCCTGGCGGCGGCTCAGTTATGCGCAGGTGCGCGAGCAGGTCGGCCGCGTCGCCCAGGGCCTGCTCGCGCTGGACCTGCCCGAGGGCAAGCCGGTCGTGGTGGTGTCCGACAACGCCATCGAGCACGCCCTGCTGCTGCTGGCGGCCGCCTACGTGGGCCGGCCGAACTGCACGATCTCCAGCGCCTACATCCGCCTCACCCGCGACTGGACCAAGGTGCACGGCATGCTGGACATGCTCGATCCGGCGCTGGTGTATGCGTCGGACGCCGCGGTCTACGGCCCGGCGCTGGCGCAGTGGACGGGCCGGGCGCCGCGGGTGTTCGGTCGGGGCGCCCGGGACGTCCCCGGCGCACTCGGGTTCGAGTCCCTCCAGTCGGCGACCGAAGGCCCCGAGGTCGCGCGCCTGGCGGCCGCCGTGCGGCCCGATACGCACGCCAAGTACCTGCTGACCAGCGGCTCCACCGGCGTGCCCAAAGCGGTCATCAACACGCACCGCATGCTCTGCGCCAACCAGCAGCAGATCGCGCAGGTCTGGCCCTTCCTGCTGCGCGAGCGCCTGGTCCTGCTGGAGTGGCTGCCCTGGAGCCACACCTTCGGCGCCAACCACAACTTCAACATGGTGCTGGCCCACGGCGGCTCGCTGTACATCGACGAGGGCCGGCCGGCGCCCGGCCTGATCGAGAAGACGCTGGCCAACCTGCGCGAGATCCAGCCCAACTTCCATTTCAACGTGCCGCGCGGCTTCGACATGCTGCTGCCGTTCCTGGAGCAGGACGCCCAGGCCGCGCGTGAGGTCTTCGAGCGGCTCGACGGCATCTTCTACGCTGGCGCGGCGCTGCCGCAAAGCACCTGGGAGCGGCTGGAGAAGGTGGTGCGCGGCGTGCGCGAGCGGCCGGTCTGGTTCACCTCCGCCTGGGGTTCCACCGAGACCTCCCCCTCGGTCACCTGCGTGCACTGGCCGATCGAGCGGGCGGGCTGCATCGGCCTGCCCATGCCCGGCTCCGAGGTGAAGTTCGTGCCCAACGCCGACAAGTTCGAGATCCGTGTGCGCGGGCCGCAGGTCTTCCCCGGCTACCGCAACGCGCCCGAACTGACTGCGCAGGCCTTCGACGAAGAGGGCTACTACCGCATCGGCGATGCCGGCCGCCTGGTCGATCCGCAGGACCCGGCGCAGGGCATCGCCTTCGACGGGCGCGTCGCCGAAGATTTCAAGCTCACCACCGGCACCTGGGTATCGGTCGGTTCGCTGCGCCTCAAGGCGGTCAGCTCCATGGCGCCCTACGTGGCCGACGCGGTCGTCACCGGCCATGACCGCAGCGAGATCGGCCTGCTGCTGTTCCTGTCGCCGCAAGGGCGGCAGGCTCCGCGCGACGAGGTGCAGGCCCGCGTGCTCGAAGCCCTGCGCGCCATGCGCGCGACCGGCGGCGGCTCGTCGCAGTGCCCCGCCCGCGCCCTCGTGCTCGAGGACGCGCCCGTGATGGAAGCCGGCGAGATCACCGACAAGGGCTACATCAACCAGCGCGCCGTCCTCGGCCGCCGTGCCGCCGACGTGGCGGCGCTCCATTCCGCCACGCCCGATCCCCGGGTGATCGCCCTCTGACCTTCTCCACGCCATGCGATTCGACGACGCCTTCATTCCCCTTCCGCTCCTGTGGAGCTCGCCCTTCATCCGCTGGCAGGGCGCGGCGGCCGACCTCTCGGCCCTGGACATGGCCGTGCAGGTCACGCGCGATGCGCTGGCCAGTGCCGGCTACGACCCGGCGCAGACCGGCCAGCTCGTGTTTGGCAGCACGATTCCGCAGCCCCACAGCTTCTACGCGCCCCCCTGGATCGCGGCCCGCCTGGGCATGACCGGCGTCGGCGGACCGATGATCTCGCAGGCCTGCGCCACCGCGGTCGCCTGCCTGGCCACGGCGGCGGCCGGCGTTCAGCTGTCGCCCGGCGCGGCCCAGCTGGTGGTCACCGCCGACCGCACCAGCAACGGCCCGCTGCTGGTGTACCCGCGCAGCGCGTCCATGGGCGGCGCGCCGCTGGCCACGCACTGGGTGCTCGACTCCTTTGCCGCGGATCCCTGGACCGGCGAGTCCATGCTGCACACAGCCGAGGGCACGGCCGCCGACGGCGGGTTCACGCGGCAGCAGTGCGACGAGCTCACGCTGATGCGGGCGCGCCAGTACCAGGACGCGCTGCGCGACGACCGCGCCCTGCAGAAGAAATACATGCGCCCGATCGTGATCGAGACCCGCAAGTCGCGCGTCGAACTGGCGGCCGACGAAGGCATCAGCGACTACAGCGCCGAAAGCCTGGCGGCGCTCAAGCCGGCACGCGCGGGTGGCGTGATCACCCCAGGCACCCAGACCCACCCGGCCGACGGCACGGCCGGGGCAGTGGTCACCGGCCGCGCGCAGGCCGAGGCGCTCGCCGGCGGGCAACCGGTGGTGCGCCTGCTGTCGGCCGGCTTTGCCCGTGCCGAGAAGGGCCGCATGCCCAAGGCGCCCGCGTTGGCGGCAGCGCGCGCTCTCGAGGCAGCCGACCGCCGCGTCCAGGACCTGAAGGTGGTGACCACGCACAACCCCTTCGCGGTCAACGACCTGTGGCTGCACCAGGCCACGGGCATCCCGCTGGAGCGGATGAACCCGCTGGGCTGCAGCCTCATCTACGGGCACCCGCAGGCGCCCACCGGCCTGCGCGCCATCGCGGAACTGGCCCAGGCCTTGGCATTGCAGGGCGGCGGGCTCGGACTGTTCACCGGCTGCGCGGCCGGCGACATGGGGGCGGCGGTCGTGGTGGAGGTGGCCTGAGCCGCCTCCCGGTCAGCGCCTTCAGCGCTGTGATGACGCGAGGTACACCGCGAGGCCCTGCGCGTTGAGCTCGACGTCCATCGTGGTCAGGTCCGTGAAGGTGGCCCGGTCCATCGGCAGGCCGAGGGCGCTGGCCTCGCGCCAGTACAGCTCACGCAGGGCCTCGCGAAGGCCGGCTTCCGGGGTCCTGCGGGCCAGGTCCACCATGGCGCCGGCCTGCGCCAGCACCAGTTCGGCCTGCCGCTCGACATCGTCGACGGCACCGTAGTGGGTGAGCAGGGCCCGCTTCGGCTTCAGCGCCAGCAGGCGGCCGATCGAGACCCGCAGGGCCTCCGGGTCGAACTGCACCGGCGTGGTCGAAGGCAGCGCGTAGTGCACGCCCGGTGGCCGCAGCGCCTCGTACGAGATGCCCAGCGTGTCCCCCGTGAAGCAGCCGCCGCTGGCTTCGTCCCAGATGCAGTGGTGGTGCTTCGCGTGGCCCGGGGTGTCCAGGAAGCGCAGGGGGCGGTGTCCGAGGAACAGCACCTGCCCGTCTTCGGTCGCGGTGACGCGGTCGGCCGGCACCGCCACCAGTTCGCCGTAGTCGCGCCGGGCGACCTCCTCGCCATAGACCTGGCACACGCCGGCCCAGAGCTGGCCAGGATCAACGAGGTGCCGTGCACCGCGGGCATGGACCACCAGGCGGGCATTCGGCAGCTTCGACATCAGCAG
>DAIMZU010000196.1:0-5673 GCA_036733845.1 Ramlibacter sp. | reverse complement strand
CCGACGGGCCGCGCCGGCGGATCAATTCCACGGCAGCCCGAGCTGATCATGTAAGCTAGTGTGAGGCGTGTGTGAGGACACCGCATCCAGACCCGAGGAGCAAGCTCATGCAGATAGGCGTTCCCGCCGAGATCACGGCGGGCGAAACACGCGTGGCCGTCACCCCCGAGACGGCCCGCAAGCTGGTTGCCCAGGGACATGCGGTGCACATCGCTTCGGGCGCCGGGCTGGCGGCCAGCGCACCCGATGCGGCCTATGAAGCGGTGGGGGCCCAGGTCACCGACCAGGCCGGCGCGCTGGGCTGCGAGCTGGTGCTCAAGGTGCGCGCGCCACTGGAGCAGGAGCTCGCCGCGCTGCGCCCGGCGGCCGCCCTGGTGGGCATGCTCAACCCGTTCGACGCAGCCGGCCTGCAGCGGCTGGCCTCCGCCGGCGTGACGGCCTTCGCCCTGGAAGCCGCCCCACGCACGACCCGCGCTCAAAGCATGGATGTGCTGTCCTCGCAGGCCAACATCGCCGGGTACAAGGCCGTCATGCTCGCGGCCAACGCCTACCAGCGCTTCTTTCCCATGCTCATGACGGCCGCCGGCACGGTCAAGGCGGCGCGCGTGGTCGTCCTCGGGGTCGGCGTCGCCGGGCTGCAGGCGATCGCCACCGCCAAGCGGCTCGGCGCCGTCATCGAGGCCTCGGACGTGCGCCCGAGCGTGAAGGAGCAGGTCGAATCGCTCGGGGCCAGGTTCATCGACGTGCCCTACGAGACCGCCGAGGAGAAGGAAGCCGCCGAGGGCGTGGGCGGCTACGCGCGCCCGATGCCGCCGGCCTGGCTCGAGCGCCAGAAAGCAGAGGTGGCCAAGCGGGTGGCCCAGGCGGACGTGGTGATCACGACCGCGCTCATCCCGGGCCGCCCGGCACCCGTGCTGGTCACCGAGGACATGGTGCGGTCCATGAAGCCGGGCTCGGTCATCGTCGACCTGGCGGCGCCGCAGGGGGGCAACTGCCCGCTCACGCAGCCGGGACGCACGGTGATCCAGCACGGCGTCACCCTGGTCGGAGAGACGAACCTTCCGGCCCTGTTGGCCGCAGACTCGTCGGCGCTGTACGCACGCAACGTGCTGGACTTCCTCAAGCTCATCGTCGGCCCCGAAGGCCAGCTGAACGTCAACCTCGACGACGACATCGTCGCCGCCTGCCTGGTGGCGCACCAGGGCGAACTGCGGAGAAAGTAATGGAAGTCTCGGTCACCGTCGTCAACATCATCATCTTCGTGCTGGCCATCTACGTCGGCTACCACGTGGTCTGGAACGTCACCCCCGCGCTGCACACGCCGCTGATGGCCGTCACCAACGCGATCTCCGCCATCGTGATCGTCGGCGCAATGCTGGCCGCGGCCCTGACCACCGGCGGTTTCGCCAAGACCATGGGCGTGCTGGCGGTGGCGCTGGCGGCGGTCAACGTCTTCGGCGGCTTCCTGGTCACCCGGCGCATGCTCGAGATGTTCCGCAAGAAGGAACGCAAGGCGCCCGCGGCCAAGGGAGACGCAGCATGAGCATGAATGTCGTCACGCTGCTGTACCTGGTGGCGTCGGTCTTCTTCATCCAGGCCCTCAAGGGACTGTCGCACCCGACCACCTCCATTCGCGGCAACCTGTTCGGCATGGCCGGCATGGCCATCGCCATCGTGACCACGGCGGCCATGGTCGTCGAGCTGTCGGGCGGCGCCGGCATGGGCATGGGCTGGGTGCTGCTGGGCCTGCTGGCCGGTGGCACCGTGGGCGCGATCATGGCCTACCGGGTCGAGATGACCAAGATGCCGGAACTGGTGGCCTTCATGCACAGCATGATCGGCCTGTCGGCGGTGTTCATTGCCATTGCTGCCGTCGTCGAACCGCAGGCCTTCGGCATCGCACCGGCCGTGGGCCAGGTGCCGGTGGGCAACCGCCTCGAGCTGTTCCTGGGCGCAGCCATCGGCGCGATCACCTTCTCGGGCTCCGTCATTGCCTTCGGCAAGCTGTCGGGCAAGTACAAGTTCAGGCTGTTCCAGGGCGCACCGGTGGTCTTCCCGCGGCAGCACCTGCTCAACCTCGTGCTGGGTCTGGCGACCATCGCCTTCGGCGTGGGCTACACCGCCACCGAGCACTGGCCGGCGTTCTTCCTGATGCTGGCGCTGGCCTTCGTGCTGGGCGTGCTCATCATCATTCCCATCGGCGGCGCGGACATGCCGGTGGTGGTGTCCATGCTCAACTCCTATTCGGGATGGGCGGCCGCGGGCATCGGCTTCTCGCTGAACAACAGCATGCTGATCATTGCCGGCTCGCTGGTGGGCTCTTCGGGCGCCATCCTCAGCTACATCATGTGCCGGGCAATGAACCGCTCGTTCTTCAACGTGATCCTCGGCGGATTCGGTGGCGAGGCGGGCCAGGCCGCCGCCGGTGCCACGGCGCAGCGCAACGTCAAGAGCGGCAGTGCCGATGACGCCGCCTTCGTGCTGTCCAATGCCGAAACCGTGGTCATCGTGCCCGGCTACGGCCTGGCTGTCGCGCGCGCCCAGCACGCCGTCAAGGAACTCGCCGAAAAGCTCGCCCACAAGGGCATCACGGTCAAGTACGCCATCCATCCGGTCGCCGGGCGCATGCCGGGCCACATGAACGTGCTGCTGGCGGAGGCCGAGGTGCCCTACGACCAGGTCTTCGAGATGGAGGACATCAACGGCGAGTTCGGCCAGGTCGATGTCGCCATCGTGCTCGGCGCCAACGACGTCGTGAACCCCGCCGCGCTGCAGAAGGGCACGCCCATCTACGGCATGCCCATCCTGGAGGCCTACAAGGCCAAGACCATCATCGTGAACAAGCGCTCGATGGCGGCGGGCTACGCAGGCCTGGACAACGAGCTGTTCTACATGGACAAGACCATGATGGTGTTCGGCGACGCGAAGAAGGTGGTGGAGGACATGGTCAAGGCGGTGGAATAGCCCTGCCTCGCCCCACGGCAGCGGCAGGCTGCCCCACAATCCGGGC
The DNA here is from genome assembly GCA_036733845.1 of Ramlibacter sp. GTDB lineage: Bacteria > Pseudomonadota > Gammaproteobacteria > Burkholderiales > Burkholderiaceae_C > Ramlibacter. Next base: position 2,663 of record DAIMZU010000196.1, on the reverse strand, counting down.
TTGACCTCGACAATCGCGCCCCCCGGCGCGCCGGAGACACGATTCATGCAAGAACGCCCCTGGCTGGCCGCCTATCCCCCTGGCGTACCGGCGGACATCGACGCTTCCGCCTACCCCTCCCTGGTCGGGCTCATGGAAGAGAGCTTCAGCAAGTACGCCGGCAGGACTGCGTACAGTTTCATGGGCAAGGATTTCACCTTCGCCGACACCGACGCCTGCAGCCAGGCGCTGGCTGCCTACCTGCAGGGCCTGGGCCTGGTGCCCGGCGACCGGGTGGCGGTCATGATGCCCAACGTGCCCCAGTACCCGGTTGCCGTCGCGGCCGTGCTGCGCGCTGGCTATGTGCTGGTGAACGTCAACCCGCTGTACACCCCGCGCGAACTGCGCCACCAGCTCGTGGACTCCGGCGCCAAGGCCATCGTCATCCTGGAGAACTTCGGCGCCACCCTCGAGAAAGTCATTGCGGAGACCCCCGTGCAGCACGTCGTGCTGGCGGCCATGGGGGACCGGCTGGGCACCCTCAAGGGCGCGATCGTCAACCATGTGGTGCGCCGGGTGCGCAAGCTGGTGCCGGCCTTCTCGCTTCCGGGTGCGGTGCGCTTCAACGACGCCGTCTCGCGTGGCCGGCGGGCGAGCTTCCGCCAGCCCCCGGTCAGCCCCGACGACATCGCGCTGCTGCAGTACACGGGGGGTACCACCGGGGTCTCCAAGGGCGCGGTGCTGCTGCACCGCCACATCATTGCCAACGTGCTCCAGTCCGAAGCCTGGAATGCGCCCGCCATGGACCGGGTGCCGGCGGGCCAGCAGCCCACGGGCATCTGCGCATTGCCGCTCTACCATATCTTCGCGTTCACGGTGGGCATGATGCTGTCGCTGCGCACCGGTGCGAAGCTGGTGCTCATTCCCAATCCGCGCGACCTCCCGGCGCTGATCAAGGAGTTGTCGCGGCACACCTTCCACACCTTCCCGGCGGTCAACACGCTCTTCAACAGCCTGGTCAACCATCCGGATTTCGGCAAGGTCGACTGGTCCAACCTGAAGGTGTCGGTCGGCGGCGGCATGGCCGTGCAGGCGGCGGTGGCGCGGCAATGGCTCGAGAAGACCGGCTGCCCCATCTGCGAAGGCTACGGCCTCTCGGAGACCTCGCCATCGGCCAGCTGCAACCCGGTCACCAGCACCGAGTTCACCGGCACCATCGGCCTGCCCCTGCCCTCCACCTGGATGAAGTGCATCGACGACGAAGGGCGTGACGTGGAGCCCGGGCAACCCGGCGAGATCGCGATCCGCGGCCCGCAGGTCATGGCTGGCTACTGGCAGCGCGACGACGAGACCGCCAAGGTCATGACGGCGGACGGCTACTTCAAGACTGGCGACATCGGCATCATGGACGAGCGCGGCTACTTCAAGGTGGTCGATCGCAAGAAGGACATGGTGCTGGTCTCGGGCTTCAACGTCTACCCGAACGAGATCGAGGACGTGGTCGCGGCCATGCCCGGCGTGCTCGAGTGCGCGGTGGTCGGCGTGCCGGACGAGCGCACGGGCGAGGCGGTCAAGCTGGTCATCGTGCGCAAGGACGAATCGCTCACCGAGCAGCAGGTGCGCGAGTACTGCCGCACCAACCTGACCGGCTACAAGATGCCGCGCGTCATCGAGTTCCGCAAGGACCTGCCCAAGACACCGGTGGGCAAGGTCCTGCGGCGCGAACTGCGCGACCGCAGCGCATGACGCTGGCCGTCGTCGCCGCCATGCGCGAGGAGCTCGCGGCGGTGCTGGCGCTCATGCCCGACGAGCAGAAGGTCGTTGCTGCCGGCCGGGAGTTCTGGCGCGGCCACCTGCACGGCCAACCCGTGGTCGCGGTGCTGTCGCGCATCGGCAAGGTCGCGGCCGCCACCACAGCCACTGTCCTGGCCGAGCGCTTCGGCATCCGCGAGATCGTCTTCACCGGCGTGGCCGGCGGGATTGGACCTGGCGTGCAGGTCGGCGACGTGGTGGTCGCCGACGCGTTCCTGCAGCATGACCTCGATGCCTCCCCGATCTTCCCGCGCCACGAGGTGCCGCTGTATGGCCGGTCGCGCTTCGCGACCGACGAGGGGCTGCGCCAGGCCCTGGCGGCTGCGGTCCGGCGGGCGCTGCCCGACGCCAGCCTGCACCGGGGCCTGGTCGTCAGCGGTGACCGGTTCGTGTCGACCAGCGCCGAAGCCACGGCACTGCGCGCCTCCGTGCCGGAGGCCCTGGCGGTGGAAATGGAAGGGGCGGCCTTTGCCCAGGTCTGCCACGACTACGGCATTGCCTTTGCGGCAGTGCGCACCATCTCCGACCGTGCCGACGACGCCGCGCATGTGGATTTCGTGGCGTTCATCCGGGAGGTCGCAAGCCGGCATTCGGCCGCGATCGTGGAGGCCTTCCTGCGCGGGCGCTGAGCGCCCGCTGCGTGCGTCAGCGCAGCCAGCCGCGCCGGCGGAAGTACCACATCGGCACCACCGCGCTGAGCGCCATCAGCAGGAGCGCGAAGGGGTAGCCCGCCTTCCAGTTCAGCTCGGGCATGTACTGGAAGTTCATGCCGTAGATGCTGGCGATCAGCGTTGGCGGCAGCAGGGCCACGCTGGCGACCGAGAAGATCTTGATGATCTTGTTCTGGTTGATGTTGATGAAGCCGACCGTGG
>DAIMZU010000195.1:5337-5731 GCA_036733845.1 Ramlibacter sp. | reverse complement strand
CCGCCAGGGCGGCCAGGGTATCCGCGATGACGGTGATGCGGGCCGAAAGCCGCCAGGCGACGAGCAACCAGGCCAGCAAGGCCGCCACGGCCACTGCGGTGCGAAGTGCCGTGGCGCGGATCGTCTGCTCGTGCCGGACGTCCACCGTTCGTGCCGTGTTGTCCACGGCGGCGTTGACCAGGACGCTCGAGAACTCCCGCATGTGGCCCATGATCCGGTCCTGGGCCACCGTCGCCTGGAGCGCGATGGACGCAGCCTCGGCGGGGCGGGTGGCGGCGGTCTGCGCCGCGGCGGCCACGAGGCTGCGCATCGGACCGACCGCCTCGCGTGCAGCCACCACGTGAAGCAGCTCCGGCCCGCCCAGGTCTGGAAAGTCTTCCACCCGTGCCTGCAG
>DAIMZU010000195.1:0-5327 GCA_036733845.1 Ramlibacter sp. | reverse complement strand
ACTTCAGGCCGGCGGTGGCCTGCTCGACGTGGCGGACCAGATCGACGCGCAGCAGCGAAATGTCGTGGTTGATGCTGATGACATTGGCTACCAGGTCGGCTCGCCGGCGGTGATTTTCCGCTGCAGCCCGCATCTCGGCGCGGCCCTGGAGCAGCGCCACGTAGTCCATCATGGCAGCGGCGATCAGCACGACCGCCACGGGCATGAAGACGGCCAGCAGCAGGCGTGAGCGGCGGGAGCGGGCGGTGGTCATGCGGAGAACACCACGTCCTGTGAGGCGGATAAACTCAGCAGCAGAGCAGGTTCTTGCGTTCCGATGATCCAACTGGCATACATGAGTTCGGCCTCCGCTTTGCTCAGCCGGGCTGAGCTGATGGACCTGCTGACCCGGTCGCGCGTCAACAACGAGCGGCAGGGCGTCACGGGCCTGCTGCTGTACAAGGACGGCAATTTCCTGCAGATCATCGAAGCCGATGAAGTCCCCGCCCGAGCCTTGCTGCAGCGCATCCTGGCCGATCCACGGCACACCGGCATGACGTTCTTGCTGGATGAGCCGATCACGCGGCGGTCCTTTCCTGACTGGTCAATAGGTTTCCGTCATTTGTCGGATCTGGAGGTCCAGGGATTGCCGGGCTACAGCTCCCTCATGAACAACACCGCGGCGCCAAGGGGCCTGGATGACGCTCGGGCCAATTGCCGTGCGCTGATCGAATTTTTCCGCAGCGGGCGCTAGCTTTCAGGCTGTGCTTGATTATGCCGTGCTCAACCGTAATGACGGGCAAGCAGTCGGGCTGCGGCGTCACAGCAGACCTTGCTCCGCCATGGAAAAAGCCCGCCCCGGCGCCACGATGACGTGGTCCAGCACGCGCACGTCCACCAGCTTGAGGGCCGACTGCAGGTGCCGCGTGAGCGCCGCATCCGCTGACGACGGCTGCACGCAGCCGCTTGGATGGTTGTGCACCAGCACGACGGAGCGGGCCTGGTGGGCGAGGGCGCGCACCACCACCTCGCGCGGATAGACGCTGGTCTGGTCCAGCGTGCCCCGGAAGAGCTCCTCCATGGCGATCAGCCGATTCTGGGAATCCAGGAAGAGGAGGGCGAACACCTCGTGCGGGCGGCTGCCCAGGTGGAGTTGGAGGTGCTGCTTGACCGCCTCCGGCGAGTCGAACAGGCTGCGCTCGCGCAGCTGCTGCATGGCAGCGCGGCGGGAGAGCTCGAGCACGGCGGCCACCTGGCTGCGCTTGGCCGCGCCCAGCCCCTTGACCGTTCCGAGCGACGCGACGCTGGCGTGCAGCATGCCGGCGAGCCCGCCAAAGCGGCCCAGCACCTCTTCGGCCAGGGCGAGCACGCCCTTGCCCGCCGTGCCGGTACCCAGCAGAACGGCCAGCAGTTCGGTGTCCGAGAGCACGGCGGCACCCTGGGCGAGTAGTTTTTCGCGCGGGCGGGTGTCCGCTGGCAGGTCCTTCAGGGGCATCGGCGTGGGAAAGATGGAGGGAATTGGATGCGCGGCCCCATGGCAAAGGCCCCGGGTTCCTACAATGGCGGGAACCATTGTGAACGCCATGACCGATTCCGCCCCCCGCATTGCGTCGGGTTCCTTCCTCACGCTGCACTACCGGCTCTCCGGCCCGGCGGGGGACATCATCAACACCTTCGCCGGCAAGCCCGCCACGCTCACGCTGGGCTCCGGCGAGCTGTCACCCGCGGTCGAGCAGCGGCTGGTCGGCCTGGCCGAAGGCGAGCGCACGCGCTTCGACATCCCGGCGGGCGAGGCTTTCGGCGACCGCAACCCCGAGATGGTGCAGTGGGTGGCGCGGCGACTGCTCGAGCAGATGGGCGACCCCGACGAGCAGTACCAGGTGGGTGACGTGGTCCAGTTTCCCACGCCCGACGGGCTGGGCAGCTATGCGGGCGCGGTGCGCCAGCTGGGCGAGGACGCGGACGGCGACGGCAAGCCCGATGCGGTGCTGTTCGACTTCAACCACCCGCTCGCAGGCCAGCCCGTGAGCTTCGAGGTCCAGGTGATCGGCGTCTTATGAGCAAGGTCGAATCGCTTCAAGCCGAGGTGCTGCTGGCGGAGCCGCGCGGTTTCTGCGCGGGCGTCGACCGGGCCATCGACATCGTCGAAGCCGCGCTCTCCAAGTTCGGCGCGCCCATCTACGTGCGCCACGAGATCGTCCACAACACATTCGTGGTCGAGGACCTGCGAACCAAGGGCGCGGTCTTCATCGAAGACCTGGACGAGGTCCCGCCCGGCGCCACGCTGGTCTTTTCGGCCCACGGCGTGAGCAAGGCCATCGAACGCGAGGCGCACGCGCGCGGCTTCTCGGTGTTCGACGCCACCTGCCCGCTGGTCACCAAGGTCCACGTGGAAGTCGCCAAGCTCGCGCGCGAAGGCTACGAGTTCATCATGATCGGCCACAAGGGCCACCCCGAGGTCGAAGGCACCATGGGCCAGCTCGACAGCGGCATTCACCTGGTCGAGGACGTGGCCGACGTCGCCCGCGTGCAGCCCGCCCAGACCGAGCGCCTGGCGGTGGTCACCCAGACCACGCTCAGCGTTGACGACGCGGCCGAGATCATGCAGGCCGTGCGCCGGCGCTTTCCGGCCGTGCGCGAGCCCAAGCAGCAGGACATCTGCTACGCCACCCAGAACAGGCAGGACGCAGTCAAGCTCATGTCGTCGCAGGTGGACGTGGTCATCGTCGTTGGCAGCCCGACCAGCTCCAACAGCAACCGGCTGGCCGAGGTGGCCCGCAAGCGCGGTGTGCCCGCCTACATGGTCGACAACGCCGGCGAACTGCGGCCACAGTGGCTGGAGGGCCGCGCCCGCGTGGGCCTGACGGCCGGCGCGTCGGCGCCCGAGGTCCTGGTGCAGGGCGTGATAGACCGCATCCGCTCGCTGGGCGCGGTGTCCGTGCGCCGCATGGACGGCATCCAGGAGACCATCAAGTTTCCGCTTCCCAAGGGCCTGAAGCCGGCGTGACGCCGACGGCCGCCGCGCTCACTCTCGACGCGGCGCGCGCCCGCCGCATCCTGCTGGCGCGGGCGGTCGAAGAAGCCGACACCGACGGCCGCCTCGTGAGCGCGGTCGAACGTGAACAGCTCGAGCGTTCGGCGCTCCAGGCCGCCCCGCCTGATCCCCAGCACCCCGGCGCGCCGGAGCCTTCCGCCTACCTCGACGAGCGTGCCCGCCGCATCCTCGAGGTCGTCGAGCGACGCGATGCCCGCACCGCCGCCATCCAGCACGCCGAGGCCTGGCAACGCCGCCTCGCCTGGGGGCTGCCGCTGCTGGCCCTGGCCCTGGGCGCCGGCCTGGAACGCATCGACAACCCGCAGCAGGTGAACATGCTGTCGCCGCCGCTGCTGGCCTTCGTCGCGTGGAACCTGCTGGTGTACCTGGTGCTGCTGGTCAACCTCCTGCGCCGGGGGCGCCCGGCCGAGCCGGGTCGCATCAGCCTGCTCGACTGGCTCTCGCAACCCCGCGGCCGCAGCGTTCAGGCGGCCGTCGCGGCGCGCTTCCACGCACTGTGGTGGCGCATGGCCGGCGCGCTCGAGGGCCAGCGCCTGCGGCAGGTCCTGCACGCCTCGGCAGCCGCCTGGGCCGTGGGGGTCGGGCTATCCATCGTCGTCGGCGGGCTGGTCCGCGAGTACCGCATCGGCTGGGAAAGCACCCTGCTCGACCTCGGGCAGGTGCACACGCTGCTGCAGGCGCTGTTCGCGCCCGTTGCCGCGTTGCTGCCCGTGGACGGCTTCACGATCCAGGAACTGGAGCGCATGCACTTCCGCTCGGGGGCGCCGGTGGGACAGGCCGAGGCGCGCCACTGGATCACGTTGTACCTGGGCCTCCTGGCGCTGGTGGTCGTGATTCCGCGCACGCTGCTCGCCCTCTGGGCGGGTATTCGCCGCGGATGGCACGGACGCGCGGTGCGCCTTGACCTCGCCGATCCGTACTTCGACGCGGTGCTCGGGCGCGTCAGCCCGGCCCGCGTGCGCCTGGCCTGGGCGGCCAGCGGCCCCGATGAACGCGAGGCCCTCGTGCGGCTGTGGCGGGAAGCGTGCGAAACCGCCGGCCAGCAGCCGCCCGTGCCCGGCACGCCCTGGCCGCTGCTGCGCAGCCCGCAGGACGACGAGCTGAGTGTGGTCGAGTGGGTGCCCCAGGCCGACGCCCCGCCTGCCGCCGCATCCGCCGAAGACGCCGGGTCGCGCACCAACCTTCCCGTGCCGGGCGGGCGCTGGCTGGAACGCATCCGCCAATGGGCCGTGACGGCACCCCAGCCGGTGGACCCTGCGCCAGCCCACGCACAGGTCCAGTTGCTGCTTCTGGCCTTGCCCGACCAGCCCGCACTCGAGTCACTGATGCCGCGCCTGCGCACGCTGCAGCGGCCGGTCCTGCTGCTGGCATCGGGCACGCCGGAACACGCGGAGGCGATCCGTTCCTACGCCGCCGCGTGCCACCTCCAGTTCGACCTGCTTCCCTTGCAGGCTGCGGCGGGTTGCTGGGCCTGGGAGGCACCGCTGCACGAAGCACTGCTGCGCCACCTGCCTGCCTGGCAGGCGCCGGGCGCCCTGCGCCTGCAGCAGGCCTGGCAGGCGCGACATGCCCGCCGCCTGGAGGAATCGATGCAGCTGCTGTCAGCGCCGCTGGTGCAGGCGGCACGCGAGTTCGAGGACGCCGGTGGCGGGCCGCTGTCGCTGCGGCGGCTGGTGGATGCGTCGCAACGCGAGGCGAGTCATCAGGCCCGGCAGGAGGCCATGTCGCGCCTGCTGCAGCGGCTGGCGGTCACCCAGGCTCACGCCGTCTCCGAACTGCGTCGGCTGCACGGCCTGCCGCCGATCCCCGCGCCCGGTTTCGATGCCGCGGCGGACCGGCGTTTCGTCGTGAGTGAATCCGTGGATACCCCGCAGGCCGGCATGGCCGGGGCGGCCAGCGGCGCCGCGGCGGGTGCCACGATCGATGTCTTCACGGGGGGACTGACCCTGGGCGCGGCCGCTGCCCTGGGCGCGCTGGTCGGAGGGGCGAGCGGAGTGGTTGCTGCTGCACTGAAGAACCGCGGCGCGCCGGTGGGCGGCACGCAGCTGCGGCTGGCCGACGAGATGCTGCAGGCGCTGGTGGAACTGAGCTTGCTGCAGTACCTGTCCGTCGTCGTGCGAACCGGAGAGCCCGAGTCGAAGGTGCCCGAGGACTGGAAAAGCGAAGTGATGGCTGTGGTGGCTGCGACTGGCGATCAACTCAACGCCGCATGGCAGGAAGCCCGCGCAGGCGCCACCTTGCCGGCGGCCCTGCCCGGGCTGTTGGCGGCCCAGGCGCGCGAAATCATCGAGCG
>DAIMZU010000194.1:0-5732 GCA_036733845.1 Ramlibacter sp. | reverse complement strand
GAACGCCGCCGCCGGCTCGGCCGGCATCGCCGGCTGCCAGCTCGCCTTCGAACTGCGCGATGCGCAGAGCCAGGGCAGCGTGGCCGTCGACCAGGCCCGACAGCTCGTGGACCTGCGCAAGACCCCGGCCATCATCGGGGGCATCATTTCCTCGGTATCGATTCCCATCGTCACCTCGGTGACGGCGCCCGCCGGCGTCGTGCAGATCTCCCCCGCCTCCACCTCGCCCACGCTCACGCGCATGGCCGCCGAGGGGCAGACCAAGGGCTGGTTCTTCCGCACCATCACCTCCGATGCGCTGCAGGGCACGGCGGCGGCCAAGTACGCGATCGACCAGGGCATGCGCCAGCTCTCGGTGATCCACGTCAACAACGACTTCGGCGTGAACATGCTGGCGGAGTTCCGCCGCACCTTCGAGGCCCTGGGCGGCAAGATCACCAGCGTGACGCCTTACAACCAGGGCCAGTCCTCGTACGCGCCCGAAGTCACCCGCGCCCTGCAGGGTGACCCGCCGGCGCTCTACCTGATCGGCTATCCCGGTGACGGCACCACCATCATGCGGACATGGGTACAGCAGGGCGGTCCCCAGCGGTTCCTGCTGAACGACGGCATGAACTCCGCCGACCTGATCAAGGGCGTCGGGCCGCAGTTCCTGAACAACGCCCTGGGCACCTCGTCGGGCACCTCCCGCACTCCCAGCACCGACTACTTCGGCCGCACCTATCCCGGCATGAGCGGCGGCTTCGACGCCAACGCGCCTGCGGCCGACCGTGCTTTCGACGCCGCGGCCATCCTGGGCCTGGCCATCGCCAAGGCGGGCAAGTTCGAAGCCGCAGCCATCCGCGATGCGATCCGCGAGGTCACCAAGCCGGGCGGCGAAGTGGTGCATGCCGGACCCGAAGGCTTCGCACGCGCGATGCAACTCATTCGCGAACGCAAGCCGGTGCGCTATGTCGGCGTGATCGGCCCGGTCGAGTTCGACCGCAATGGCGACATCGTCGGCCCGTTCCGGCTGTGGCGCATCCAGAATGGCGAGGTGACCACCACCGGGCAGATGTCGGTCGAGGACGTGCAGGCCGTCCAGGCCCGGCTGCCCCGATGAGCGCCATCGAGCGCATCGAGCTCGCTCCGGGTTTTTCCATCCCGCGCCTGGTCACGGGGCTGTGGCAGGTGGCCGACATGGAACGTGACCGCGAGCCGCTCGATCCGGTGGCCTGCGCGGGCGAGATGGCCGCGTACGCCGCCGAGGGCTTCGACGCCTTCGACATGGCCGACCATTACGGCTCGGCCGAAGTCATCACCGGCGAGGCGATCTCGCGCGGCGTGGCGATGTCGGCGTTCACCAAGTGGTGCCCCGAGCCAGGGCCCATGACGGCGGCCGTCGTGCGCGAGGCGGTCGAGCGGGCCCGCGCCCGCATGCGCACGAGGCGCATCGACCTGATGCAGTTCCACTGGTGGTCCTTCGACCACCCGCAGTACATCGACGCGATGGCCGAACTGGCCAGGCTGCGCTACGACGGGCTGATCGCGCACCTGGGGCTGACCAACTTCGACACGGCGCACCTGAACCTGCTGCTCGCCCATGGCGTTCCCATTTCCACCAACCAGGTCTGCCTTTCGCTGCTCGATCGCCGCGCGCTGGGCGACATGAGCCGCCTCTGCCTGGCCCGCGGGGTGCGCCTGCTGGCCTACGGCACGCTCGGCGGGGGCTTCCTGTCCGAGCACTGGCTGGACCGCGACGAGCCCGACACCATCGGCGACTGGAGCAAGATGAAGTACCGGCGCTTCATCGACGCGGTCGGTGGATGGGATGCGCTGCAGGGCGTGCTGCGCGCGGCCAACACCATCGCCGTGCGCCACGGTGTCTCGGTGGCCAACGTGGCCACCCGCTGGGTGCTCGAGCAGCCTGCCGTCGCCGCCGCGATCGTGGGGGCTCGGCTGGGTGAATCGGAACACCGGGCGAGCAATGCGCGCGTGTTCTCGTTCAAGCTGGACGACCACGACCGCGACCTGCTCGAGCAGGCCTTCGCCCGCACCCGGCCGATTCCGGGCGACTGCGGCGACGAGTACCGCCGCCCGCCCTTCCTCACCGCCTCGGGCGACCTGAGCCACCACCTCGCCTCGCTGCCGCAGGTGTACCGTGCCGAGGATGTGCCTGGCCGGCCGGGACGCCGCCGCGTGGACAGCGGCAGCGTGTGGGAGCCGATGGCCGGCTATTCGCGGGCCGTGCGCGACGGCAACCGCATCCTGGTCTCCGGCACCACCGCCACCCACGGCGCCTCGACTGTGATCGCGCCGCAGGATGCCGGGGCCCAGGCCACCTACATCCTCGACAAGATCTCGGCCAGCCTGCGCGCGTTGGGCGCCAGCCTGGAGGACGTGGTGCGCACGCGGGTGTACCTGACCGATGCCAGCGACTGGGAGGCGGTCGCCCGGGCGCATGGCCGCTTCTTCGGCGATGTCCGCCCTGCCAACACCCTTCTGCAGGTCGGCGCGCTCATCGGCCCCGGGTACCGGGTGGAGATCGAGGCGGAGGCCGTGATGGCCGGTTGAGCGCCGCGCGTTCAGCCGCGCTTCTTCTGCGGACGCGTCCACCCCGCGATGGTCACCTGCTTGCCGCGGGCGACCGACAGCGCACCGGGCGGGGTGTCCTTGGTGATGGTCGAGCCCCCGCCGATCGTGCCGCCCGCGCCCAGCGTGACTGGCGCCACCAGCACGCAGTTGCTGCCCACGTGCACATCGGCCTCGATGACGGTGCGGTGCTTGTTCGCGCCGTCGTAGTTGGCCGTGATCGAGCCGGCGCCATAGTTGACGCGCTCGCCCACCTGCGCATCGCCGAGGTAGGCGAGGTGGTTGGCCTTGGCGCCCTCGGCGAGCGTGGAGTTCTTGACTTCGACGAAGTTGCCGATGTGGACCTGCGCGCCCAGGCGGGCGCCCGGCCGAAGGCGGGCAAAGGGGCCGACCAGCGCGCCCGGACCGACCTGCACACCGGCACGCTCGCCGTCGATGTGGGTGAAGGGGTGGATCACCGCACCGGATTCGATCCGGGCGTTGGCAATGACGCAGTTCGCGCCGATGCGGACCTGGTCGCCCAGGACCACCTCGCCCTCGAAAACGCAGTTCACGTCGATTTCAACGTCCTGCCCGCAGTCCAGGCGGCCGCGAAGGTCGAGGCGGGCAGGGTCGGCCAGGCGCACGCCCTGCTCCATCAGGCGCTCTGCGGTGCGGCGCTGGAAGGCCCGCTCCAGGGCGGCAAGCTGCACCGGGCTGTTCACGCCGTCGACCTGGATGCGATCCGGGCAGTCGACAGCCGCCACGGCCTGGCCGTCCTGGACCGCCAGTGCGACCACGTCGGTCAGGTAGTACTCGCCCTGGGCGTTGTCCGGACGCAGCCGGCCCAACCAGTCGCGCAGCAGCCGGTTGGGCACGGCCATGAAGCCGGTGTAGACCTCGCGGATGGCGCGCTGGGCGTCGGTGGCGTCCTTGTGCTCGACGATGGCCCGGACTTCGCCGGCCTGCCGCACGATGCGGCCGTAACCGGTCGGGTCTGGCATCTCCACCGTGAGCAGCGCCAGGCGCTCGCCACAGCAGGCGTCCACCAGCGCCTGCAGCGTGCCGGCTTCGATCAGGGGCACGTCACCGTTGAGCACGAGGCAGGTGCCCTCGTCCGGCAGCAGCGGCAGGGCCTGCTGCACCGCATGGCCGGTGCCCAGCTGCGGCTCCTGCAGCACGGTGTCGCAGCCCGGAAGGCCGGCTGCCGCCGCGAAGGCCCGGGCGGCCTCGCCCACCTCGGCCGCGCCGTGGCCCGTGACCACCACCACGCGCCGGGGCTTCAACCCGGCTGCCGAGTCAAGCACGTGGGCCAGCAACCCGCGCCCGGCCAATCGGTGCAACACTTTGGGCGTCGCGCTCTTCATTCGCGTACCCTTGCCGGCGGCCATCACGACCACATCCAAGAACGAACTGCTGTCTTTCCCGTCTTTCATGAGCATCCTGTCGAGACTGGGCCGAATTATCGGCGTGCTCGCGGCCACCTTGGCGTTATCCGGCTGCAGCGCGCTCAAACTGGGCTACAACAACCTGCCTGAACTGGCCTACTGGTGGCTGGACGGCTACTTCCACTTCACCGAGGCGCAGGCCCCGCGGGTGAAGGATGAGTTCGCGCGCCTGCACCGCTGGCACCGCCAGGAAGAGCTGCCCCGCCTGGCAGGCCTGCTCCGCCGGGCCGAGCAGATGGGTCCTTCCGACGTGGACGCGGGGCTGGCCTGTGCACTGCTCGGGGACGCACGCGAAAGAGTCACCGCCGTGACACGGCAGGCAGAGCCCGCGATCGCAAGCATCGCGGCCGAGCTGCCGGCCGTATCGCTGCGGCAGCTATCCCGTCGCCACGCCCGCAACAACGCGGAGTTCCGGCGCGAGTGGATCGACATCCCCGCGGCCGAGCGGATCGACAAGCGCTACAAGCAGATCGAGGAGCGGCTCGAACGCATCTACGGTCGGCTCGAGGCCGGCCAGCGCGAAGCCCTGCGGCGCTCCCTGGCTGCGTCGACCTACGACCCCGAGCGCATGCTGGCCGAACGCGAGCGCCGGCAGGCCGACCTGCTCGCGACGCTGCAGCGCATCCAGGCACCGGGCCTGGCAACAGCGGAGGCGCAGCGGCTCGTGCGTGGCTATGTCGAGCGCATCGAGATTTCGCCCGACCCCGCCTGGCGCGCCCACGGCCAGGCGCTCACGCAGGAGGGCTGCGCCCTGTTCGCGGCCGTGCACAACGCGGCCAGCCCCGCACAGCGGCAGGCGGCGGTGAACCGCGTGCGGGGCTACCTGCGCGACCTGTCGGACCTGGCGGGCCGCTCATGAGCAGCCACGGCTCCGGCATGGCCGTCGTCTGGCGGCTCGCGGTCGCGACGACCCTGATGGTGCTCGCTTACGGCATGACCGCGCCCCTGCTGGCGGTGCTGCTGCACCAGCAGGGCCACCCGCCGGCGGTGGTAGGCGCCTTTGCCATGGTTCCGTTCCTGGTGATGGGCGCCCTGATCCCGCTGATGCCACGGCTGCTGGCCCGCTGGGGCGTGCTGCGGGTGTACCGCTGGGGCTCGGTGCTGCAGGTGCTCGCGAGCATCGGCTATGCCGCCGGAGACGGACTCTGGTCCTGGGCAGCTGCCTCCGCCATCGGTGGCCTGGGCGTGGCCGGACTGTGGAATGGCACCGAGGCCCTGCTCGCACGCGAGGCACCGGCCGCTGAGCGCGGGCGTGTCATGGGCCTCTACCAGACGGGCATGGGCGCGGCCTTCGCCCTCGGGCCCTTCGCGCCCGTGCTGCTCGACTTCAGCCCGCGTACGCTGCTGGTGATGGCGGCCGCCCTGGTGCTGCTGTGCAGCGTGATCGCCTTCCGCGTCCCCGACCATAGCCTGCGCGAGCCACCGCCCGGGCAGGCCGGCACCTGGCACGCGCTTCGCCTGGTGCCGGCGCTTGCCGGCCTGGCCTTCGTGGGCGGCGTGTTCGAAGCGGGCCTGACCTCCGTCAGCGCCGCCTACGCCGCCGCGGCGGGCGCCGGCCTCGGCGCCGCCGCCAGCGTGGCCGGCGTGATCGGCCTGGGCAGCTTCCTGTGCCAGTACCCGGCAGGCTGGGCGGCGGACCACTTCCGGCCTCGCAACGTGTTCCAGGGTGCGGCCCTCCTGCTCCTGGCGTCGAGCGTCGTATTCGTCGCCGCCGACGACCAGCCCTGGCTGCTG
>DAIMZU010000193.1:0-5756 GCA_036733845.1 Ramlibacter sp. | reverse complement strand
CCTCACGCCCGCCGAGCAGCTGCATTTCGGTGGCGATGATGTCGACGGTGTTGCGCTCGACGCCGTCCTGGCCGGTGTACTTGCCGTACTTGAGCCGGCCCTCGATGTACACGGGCTTGCCCTTCTTGACGTACTCGCCGGCGATTTCGGCCAGGCGGTCGTAGAAGGTGACGCGGTGCCACTGGGTGTCCTCGACCATCTCGCCGCTGGTCTTGTCCTTGCGGCGGGTGGACGTGGCGATGCTGACGTTGGCGACCGCCTGGCCCGAGGGCAGGTAACGGATTTCGGGATCACGGCCGCAGTTGCCGATCAGGATGACTTTGTTGACGGATGCCATGGGATGGGTTCCTCTCGTGGGGTGCTGCGCAGGATTATGTCGCCTGCGCTTCGTCCGCCAGGGTTTCTTCGGGCGACTTGGTGCGCCCGGGTACGCGCATGGACCAGGCCACCGCCAGCCACAACGCGATCAGGCCCGCGCAGGCGGCGAACACAGCCTGCGGGCCGGTGTGGCGCAGCAGCCAGCCGCCCACCGCCCCGCCCGCGAAGAAACCCAGCGATTGCAGGGTGTTGTAGACGCCCAGCGCCGCGCCACGGGCGTGCGGCGGCGCGATGCGGGACGCCAGGCTGGGCTGGCTGGCCTCCAGCACGTTGAAGGCGCAGAAGAACAGGAACAGCAGCACGGCCAGCGCCGGCAGGCCCGGCGACGGAACCACCAGCACCAGGCCCAGCTGGACCAGGCCGATCAGTCCCACCGACGCCAGGAACACCGCCCGCAGGTAACCCCGGCGCTCCAGCGGGAACAGCGTCGCCGCCATCACGCCGAAGGACAGCAGGACCGCCGGGAGGTAGACCTGCCAGTGCGAGGCGGCCGGCAGCCCGGCCGCCACCAGCAGCGCAGGGATGGCCACCCACATCGCCAGCTGGACCGCATGCAGCACGAACACGCCCAGGTCGAGCCGGAGCAGCCCGCCATGGGACACCACCTCGGAGAGGCGGCCGCGGGGCTGTTCCTTGTGGATGACCGGCTCGGGCGGGGTCCAGCGGTGCACGACTACGATGCAACCCAGGGCCAGCACGCCGGTGATGGCGAACAGGCCGCCCAGCCCGACCACGCCGGCGAGGACCGGCCCCGCGACCAGCGACAGCGCGAACATGAGGCCGATGCTGGCGCCCACCAGCGCCATCGCCTTGGTGCGCACCTCGTCGCGGGTCTGGTCGGCCAGGAGGGCGGTGACCGCGGCGGACACTGCCCCGGCCCCCTGCAGCGAGCGTCCGGCGATCAGCCAGCCGAGGGAAGGGGCGGCCGCCGCGAGGAAGCTGCCCAGCGCGAACACCACCAGGCCGATGGTGATGACGCGCTTGCGACCGAAACGATCCGATGCCAGCCCGAACGGAATCTGGAGGAGGCCCTGGGTGAGGCCGTAGATGCCCATCGCCAGACCCACCCGGAGGGGGTCGTCGCCACCTGGATAGCGGGCGGCTTCCAGCGCGAACACGGGCAGGACCAGGAACAGGCCCAGCATGCGCGCGGCGAAGACCGTCGCCAGCGAGGCGCTGGCGCGCCGCTCGTCGGCGGTCATGCGGGTGGCGGGGGAGGCTGCGGCGGATCTCAACGGAATTCGGGGGCGTGGCACGCGCGCCCGGCGGGCGCAAACCCCGCATTGTCCGCGATGCCGCCCGGCCTCGCCGCGCCGGCCTGCGCCGGCTGCATCCCGGGGGCCCGGCGCAGCGAAACCGCCGAGGGCCTATGATGGCGGGTTGCCCATTTCCCCACCGAGCGAGCCGAGTTGAACACGCCTGAAGACGGCCCGTCCCTCGCGTCCGCCCTACGGCAGCCCTTCATGGCCATCCGGGGGGCGCGCACGCACAACCTCAAGAATGTCGACCTCGACATCCCGCGCAACCAGCTGGTGGTGATCACCGGACTGTCCGGCTCGGGCAAGTCGTCGCTGGCCTTCGACACCCTCTATGCCGAGGGCCAGCGGCGCTACGTCGAGAGCCTCTCGGCCTACGCGCGGCAGTTCCTCCAGCTCATGGACAAGCCCGACGTGGACGTGATCGAAGGCCTGTCGCCGGCGATCTCGATCGAGCAGAAGGCCACCAGCCACAACCCGCGCTCGACCGTCGGCACGGTCACCGAGATCCACGACTACCTGCGCCTGCTGTTCGCGCGCGCCGGCACCCCGCACTGCCCGGCGCACGGCATCCCGCTGGCGGCGCAGACAGTCTCGCAGATGGTCGATGCGGTGCTGGCCTTGCCGCCGGACACGCGCGTCATGGTCCTGGCGCCGGTCGCGCGCGAGCGCAAGGGCGAGTTCGAGGAGCTGTTCGGGCAGATGCAGGCGCAGGGCTACATCCGCTTCCGCGTCGACGGCCAGGGCCACGAAGCCGACAACCTGCCCAAGCTGCGCAAGAACGAAAAGCACGACATCGACGTGGTGATCGACCGCCTCAAGGCGCGGCCGGATGCGCAGCAGCGCCTGGCGGAAAGCTTCGAGGCCGCGCTCCGCCTGGCCGGCGGCCGGGCCATCGCGGTCGAGATGGACAGCGGCCGGGAGCATTTCTTCAATGCGCGTTTTGCCTGCCCGGTCTGCCACTGGTCCATCAGCGAACTCGAGCCCCGATTGTTCAGCTTCAATTCGCCGGTGGGGGCCTGCCCCACCTGCGACGGACTGGGCTGCACCGAGCACTTCGACCCGCACCGCGTGGTCGCGTTTCCCAGCCTCTCGCTCGCCTCCGGCGCGATCAAGGGCTGGGACCGGCGCAACGCCTACTACTTCAACCTCATCGAAAGCCTGGCCCGGCACTATGGCTTCGACGTGGACGCGCCCTTCGAGACGCTGCCGCAGCACCTGCGCGACGTCGTCCTGCAGGGCTCGGGCCAGGAGGAGGTCCGCTTCAGCTACACCATGGAGTCCGGCGGCGCGGGCGGACGAAAGGTCAACAAGAAACACCCCTGGGAGGGCGTGATTCCCAACATGGTCAGGCGCTGGCGGGAGACCGATTCGCCTGCCGTGCGCGAGGAACTCGCCCGGCTTCGCAGCGTGCAGCCCTGCCCCGAATGCCACGGCAGCCGCCTGCGCACCGAGGCCCGGCACGTTCGGATCGGCTCGGGTCCGCAGTCGCGTGCCATCTTCGAGATCAGCCACGCGACCCTGGCCGACAGCCTCGCCTACTTCGACGCTCTGGAACTGCAGGGCAGCAAGGCGGAGATCGCGGCCAAGGTGGTGCGCGAGATCGGCAACCGGCTGCGCTTCCTCAACGACGTCGGGCTTGGCTACCTCAGCCTCGACCGCAGCGCCGAGACCCTGTCGGGTGGCGAGGCCCAGCGCATCCGCCTCGCAAGCCAGATCGGCTCGGGGCTGACGGGCGTGATGTACGTGCTGGACGAGCCGAGCATCGGACTGCACCAGCGCGACAACGACCGCCTGATCGAGACGCTGCGGCACCTGCGCGACCTCGGCAACAGCGTGCTGGTCGTCGAGCACGACGAGGACATGATCCGCGCCGCCGACCACGTCATCGACATGGGCCCGGGCGCCGGCCTGCACGGCGGCCGGGTGATCGCCCAGGGCAGTCCGCAGCAGGTGCAGGACGATCCGCGCTCGCTCACCGGCCGCTACCTCGGCGGCACGCTGGCGATTCCGCTCCCGCGCCGGCGCACCCCCTGGCTTCCGGTGTCGGGCGGTGCGCCCGGCGAGGTCCAGCGGCTCGCGATCCGTGGCGCGCGCGGCAACAACCTGCGCGGCGTGGACGTGGACATCCCCGTGGGCCTGTTCACCTGCGTCACCGGCGTGTCGGGCTCGGGCAAGTCGACCCTCGTCAACGACACCCTGCATGCGGCCGTGGCACGCAGCCTGTACCGGGCGCACGAGGAGCCCGCCGCCCATGACGAGATCGAGGGGATCGACCACTTCGACAAGGTCATTGCGGTGGACCAGTCCCCGATCGGTCGCACGCCGCGCAGCAACCCGGCCACCTATACGGGGCTGTTCACGCCGATCCGCGAGCTGATGGCCGACACCAACACCGCCCGCGAGCGCGGCTACGGGCCCGGCCGGTTCTCCTTCAACGTGGCGGGTGGGCGCTGCGAGGCCTGCGAGGGCGACGGCGTGGTGAAGGTGGAGATGCACTTCCTGCCCGACGTCTACGTGACCTGTGACGTCTGCCGCGGCCAGCGCTACAACCGCGAAACCCTCGAGGTCCAGTGGAAGGGGCGCAACATCGCGCAGATCCTGGACATGACGGTGGAGGATGCGCACGCCTTCCTGGGCACCGTGCCGGCCATCGCCCGGAAGCTGCAGACCTTGCTGGACGTGGGCCTGAGCTACCTCAAGCTGGGCCAGGCCGCCACCACGCTGTCCGGCGGCGAGGCGCAGCGGGTGAAGCTCGCCCTGGAGCTGTCCAAGCGCGACACCGGGCGCACCTTGTACATCCTGGACGAGCCCACCACCGGCCTGCACTTCGCCGACATCGACCTGCTGCTCAAGGTGCTGCACCAGCTGCGCGACGCAGGCAACACCATCGTCGTCATCGAGCACAACCTCGACGTGATCAAGACCGCCGACTGGATCGTCGACATGGGCCCCGAAGGCGGCGCGGGCGGCGGCACGCTGGTGGCCGCCGGCACGCCCGAAGACATCGCCGCCCATCCCCAAAGCCACACGGGCCGCTACCTCAGGCGTTTGCTGTAGGGTCGGCCCCCATGGATTCGGTCTCGCAACTCGCCCTCGGCGCCGCCGTGGGCGTTGCCGTGATGGGGCGGCGCACCGCCGTGTGGAAGGCGGCGCTCTGGGGCGCCGTCGCCGGCACCCTGCCCGACCTCGACGCCTTCATCGACCACGGGGACGCGGTGCGCAACATGACGCTGCACCGCGCGCACTCCCACGGGCTGTTCTGGCTGGCTCTGCTCGCGCCGCTCCTGGGCTGGCTCGCCGCGCGCCTGCACCGCCAGACCGCGATCTGGCCGCACTGGGCGCTCGCCATGGCGCTGGCCCTGCTCACGCACCCGCTGCTGGACACGATGACGGTGTACGGCACGCAGCTGCTGCAGCCCTTCTCGGGCCATCCATTTGCCGTCGGCAGCATCTTCATCATCGATCCGCTCTACACGCTGCCCCTGCTGGTGGGGCTGGGCGTCGCGCTGTCGCGCCGGTCCTTCCGGGGCCTTCGCGCCAACGCCTGGGGGCTGGCGCTGTCGACGGCCTACCTGGCCTGGAGCGCGGTGGCGCAGTGGCACGTGCAGGAGGTCGTGCACCGGCAACTGGCCGCGCGCGGCACGCCGGCCGCGCAGGTCCTGGTCACGCCCGCGCCGCTGAACACCTTGCTCTGGCGTGTCGTGGTGATGCACCCGGACGCCTACGAAGAGGGTTTCTATGCGCTGGCCGATGGCGGACGGCCGATCCGGTTCGACCGCTTCGGGCGCGACCCTGGGCTGCTGGCCGAACTGCAGGACGCGTGGGCCGTGCGCCGGATGGCGTGGTTCTCGCGAGGATTCTTCCGCTTGCGGGAGGAGGGAGGCTACGCCGTGCTCCTGCGCGAGGCGACGTTCCTCCGCTATGCGCTCAGCCAGGCGTTCGTGCTGGGCGGCTTGCTCACCTTCGTACTCGGGCTGCCGGCCGTGCTCGTCCGGGTGCTCGGAGGGACGCTGGGCGACTTCGTCGTCGTGCAGGTGGTCGCGATCCTGCTCTTCATTTTCTCGGCCAACATGTCGGCGCGGGTCGTCGCCCGGCTAGGAACCGAGCGCACGATTCTTC
>DAIMZU010000192.1:0-5763 GCA_036733845.1 Ramlibacter sp. | reverse complement strand
CCGCCTCGACGGTGGCCATGAACTCCTGGTGCTCGCGCTGGGCGTTGTTGACCAGCGCGACGGTCGGCGCGGCCATCGCGGCCAGCTGCGCGATCTCGCCCGGATGGTTCATGCCGAGTTCGACCACCGCAGCGCGGTGGCCCGCGCGAAGGCGCAGCAGCGTGAGCGGCACGCCGATGTCGTTGTTGAAGTTGCCTTCGGTTGCGAGCGCGGCGTCCCCCTGCCACGCGCGCAGGATCGAGCCGATCATCTGGGTGACGGTGGTCTTGCCGTTGCTGCCGGTGACCGCGACCAGCGGCAGCTCGATCCGCCGGCGCCAGGCAGCGGCGAGCTGGCCGAGCGCGAGGCGGGTGTCCTCGACTTCGATGCCGGCAGCCCCCGCCGGGACGCGGCCGCGGTGCGCGAGCACCCCTGCGGCGCCGCGCTCGATGGCCTGGGTGACCAGATCGTTCGCGTCGAAGCGCTCGCCGCGCAGCGCGACGAACAGGTCGCCGGGGCGCAGGCTGCGCGTGTCGGTGTGCACCCGCGCGACGGTCACCGAGGCATCGCCGCACACACGGGCGCCGGGGAGCCAGGTGGCCGCTTCGTGCAGGCTGAACATGACGTCGCTCATTCCGACCGCTCCATGCGACGTGCAAGCGCCTGGCCGGCGTGGACCCGGTCGTCGAAGGGATGGCGCACGCCCTGCACCTCCTGGTAGTCCTCGTGGCCCTTTCCGGCCAGCAGGACCACGTCTTCGGGCGCGGCCCGTTCGATGGCCTCGGCGATCGCGCGGGCGCGGTCGGCCTGGACTTCGACACTCTCGCTTCGCGAGAGGCCGAGCAGGATCTGGCTGATGATGGTCTCCGGTTTCTCGCTGCGGGGGTTGTCGCTGGTGACGACCACGCGGTCGGCGTGCCGCTCGGCCATCGCCGCCATGAGCGGCCGCTTGGTGGTGTCGCGGTCGCCGCCGCAGCCGAACACGCACCACAGGCGCCCCGAGCGGCGGGCCGCCAGCGGACGCAGGGCCTGGAGGGCCTGGGCAAGGGCGTCGGGGGTGTGGGCGTAGTCGACCGCCACCAGCGGCAGCCCGGGGGCCTGCAGGCGCTCCATGCGTCCGGGCACCGGCAGCAGCGATTGGCAGCCGGCCACCGCGCGCGCCAGCGGCACGCCACACGCGCGCAAGGTGCCGATGACGGCAAGCAGGTTGGCGACGTTGTACTGGCCGATCAGGCCTGTGCGCAGGGTCGACCGCTCGGCGCCCTCGCACACGGTGAAAGCCAGGCCTTCGTCCCCGTGGGTGATGCCGGTGGCACGCAGCCGGGCCTCGCGCTCACACGAATAGGTCCACAGGTCGGCGGATCCGTCGCGCAGTTCGTGGGCCAGTTGCTCGCCCCGCGCATCGTCCAGGTTGACGACAGCGGCCTGCAGCCCCGGCCAGCGAAACAGCTCCGCCTTGGCCTGCCAGTAGGCCTCGAGCGTGCCGTGGTAGTCCAGGTGGTCCTGGGTGAAGTTGGTGAACACCGCCACCCGCACGCGGGTGCCGTCGAGCCGGCGCTCGCTGATGCCGATCGAGGAGGCCTCGATCGCGCAGGCGGTCAGCCCCTCGTCGGCAAATCGACGGAACCATTCCTGCAGCAGCACCGGGTCCGGCGTGGTCAAGCCGGTGGGCTGGACCTGCGGCGGGCGCCCGATG
The DNA here is from genome assembly GCA_036733845.1 of Ramlibacter sp. GTDB lineage: Bacteria > Pseudomonadota > Gammaproteobacteria > Burkholderiales > Burkholderiaceae_C > Ramlibacter. The sequence continues at coordinate 4,088 of DAIMZU010000192.1, read as the reverse complement.
CCGAGTGTGCCGACCAGGCCGCAGCCTTCCCCCCGGGCGGCCTGCCAGGCCTGCGCCAGCCACCAGGTGGTGGAGGTCTTGCCGTTCGTGCCGGTGACGGCCAGCACGTCCACGCGCCTGCTGGGCTCGTCGAAGTAGGCCGAGGCGACGGGTCCCGTTGCGGCCTTCAGTCCGCGCAGGCAGGCCAGGGCGTCGGAGGGCTCGAAGCCGAACGGCTCGATGCCGTCTTCCTCGACCAGGCAGGCGGCTGCGCCCTGGGCCAGCGCCGCGCCGACATGGCGCCGTCCGTCGGTGGCCGCGCCCGGCCAGGCGATGAAGCCGTCACCGGGGGCCACCCGGCGGCTGTCGCAGTGGATCCGGCCGGACACGCGCCCGGCGAGCCACTGCGCCGCGTCGCGGGGGTCGTGCAGGTGCCGCATCAGAACGACTCCTCGACGGCCACGACGACCTGGGGCTTGACGCTCATGTCGGGCTGCACGCCGAGCATGCGCAGCGTCTGCTGGACGGTGGTGCTGAACACCGGCGCAGCGACCTCTCCGCCGTAGTAGCGCCCGGTGCCGGGTTCGTCGATCATGACCGCCACCACGATGCGCGGCTGGTCTGCCGGGGCCAGGCCCACGAAGAAGCCGCGGTACTTGCCCGCGGCATAGCCCTTGCCCTCCTGCTTGCGCGCGGTACCGGTCTTGCCGCCCACCGAATAGCCCATGGTCTGCGCCTTGGGCGCGGTGCCACCGGGTCCGGCGGCCATGTGCAGCATGGTGCGCACCGCAGCCGCGCTTTCGGGGCTGAACACGCGCACGCCGGGCGCCGCGGGGCCGTCGGTCTTGAGCATCGTCACCGGCACCAGGTCGCCGTCGCGCGCGAAAACGCTGTAGGCCCGGGCCAGCTGGAACAGGCTTGCGGACAGACCGTAGCCGTAGCTCATGGTGGCCTGTTCGATCGGCCGCCAGGTCTTGTAGGCGCGCAGGCGGCCGCTGACCGCTCCTGGGAACGGCACCTGCGGCCGCTGGCCGAACCCGGCCTGGCTGTATGTCTCCCACATGTCCCGGGGCGCCATCTGCATGGCCATCTTCACCGTGCCGACGTTGCTGGACTTCTGGATCACCTGGGCCACGCTGAGCACGCCGTGGGGGTGCGCATCGCTGATGGTGAAGCCGCCCATGGCCAGCCGGCCGGGGGCGGTCTGGATGGGTGTGTCGGGCCGGACCATGCCGCGATCGAGCGCGAGCGCTGCGATGAAGGGCTTCATGGTCGAGCCGGGCTCGAAGGTGTCGGTGAGCGCGCGGTTGCGCAACTGCTCGCCGGTGAGGTTCACCCGCCGGGCCGGCGAGTAGGTCGGGTAGTTGGCCAGCGCCAGCACCTCGCCGGTCTGCACGTCCAGCACCACCACGCTGCCGCCCTTGGCCTTGTGCTCGACCACCGCATCGCGCAGCCGCTGGTAGGCGAAGAACTGGACCTTGCTGTCGATCGACAGGCGCAGGTCGCGTCCGTCGACGGGAGGCACCTGCTCGCGCACGTCCTCGATGATGCGTCCCAGCCGGTCCTTGATGACGCGGCGTGAACCAGCGCGCCCGGCGAGCTCCTTGTCGAAGGCGAGCTCCATGCCCTCCTGGCCCTGGTTCTCCACATTGGTGAAGCCGACCACGTGCGCGGCGGCCTCGCCCTCGGGGTACTGGCGCTTGTATTCCACGCGCTGGTAGATGCCCTTGATGCCCAGCGCCATGATCTCGCGCGCGACCGGCTCGTCGAGGGTGCGGCGCAGCCAGACAAAGGTCTTTTCCTCGTCGGCCAACCTGCGCTCGAGCTCGGCCATCGGCATCTCCAGCAGCCGGGCGAGCCGGGCCAGGCGCGCCGGATCGCTGCGGTCGACGTCCTCGGGGATCGCCCAGATGCTGGGCGCCGGGACGCTGGTGGCCAGCAGAAGGCCGTTGCGGTCGAGGATGCGGCCGCGGTTGGCGGGCAGCTCGATGGTGCGGGCGAAGCGCACCTCGCCCTGGCGCTGGAAGAACGCGTTACCGAACACCTGCACCCAAGCCGCGCGCCCGACGAGCACGAGGAAACCTACGGCGATGCAGGCCACGATGAACTTGCTGCGCCAGACGGGTGTCTTGCTGGCCAGCAGCGGGCTCGAGGTGTAGAGCACGCTTCGCGTCATGGCGCGCTCCGGGATGCGGCGGGCGCCGCCGGGGCGTCCTGGCGCGTGACGTACTGGGTGACGCCGGGGCTGGCCGGCCGCATCTGCAGTTGCTCCTTGGCCAGCCGCTCGACGCGCAGGGGCGTGGCCTGCCCGCGCTTTTCGGCCGTGAGGCGCTCGCGGTCGGTCTCGAGGCGGCGGGCCTCTGACTGCGCGCGCTCGATCTCGACGTACAGGCGGCGCGATTCGTACTGCACCCTCACCAGATACAGCGCGCTCGCCATCACCGCCAGCAGCAGCACGAGGTTCAGGCGCATCATGGCCGGCCCCCTGCGGGCGCGTCGGTGCGCTCGGCCACGCGCATGATCGCACTGCGTGAACGCGGGTTGCCTGCGACCTCGGCCGCCGAAGGACGGATGCGCCCCAGCGCGCGCAGCTTCAGGGGCGCGCCCTGCGCGAAGGGCGCGCGGCGGTCCACCACTTCGCGTGCGTGGCGGGCGATGAACTGCTTGACGATGCGGTCCTCCAGCGAATGGAAGCTGATCACCACGAGGCGTCCCTGGGGCTCGAGGATGTCCACGCTGGCCTCTAGCGCCTTTTGCAGCTCTTCGAGCTCGGCATTGATGAAAATCCGAAGAGCCTGAAATGTGCGCGTGGCAGGGTCCTGGCCCGCCTCGCGGGTCCTGACCGCACCAGCCACGAGCTGGGCCAGCTCGCCGGTGCTTGCAAGAGGGCCGCGTTCCTGTCGGCGAGCCACAATCGCCTTTGCAATCGGAACAGCAAACCGTTCTTCGCCATAGTCACGTATCACCTGCGCAATCTGGCCGGTTTCGGCCGTCGCCAGCCACTGGGCCACGCTCTGGCCGCGCGTGGTGTCCATGCGCATGTCGAGCGGACCGTCCTGGCGGAAGGAAAAGCCCCTGGCGGGGTTGTCGATCTGCGGCGAGCTGACGCCGAGATCCATCAGGACGCCGGTCACGCTCGCTGGCGCCAGCGTCCCCAGCTCGGCGAAACCGTCGTGACGGATCGAAAAACGCGGGTCCTGGATCGTGCCCGCCTCGGCGATGGCCTCGGGGTCCTTGTCGAAGGCCAGCACTCGCGCATCGGCGGCCAGGCGCGACAGCAGCAGGCGCGTGTGCCCGCCGCGGCCGAAGGTCGCGTCGACATAGCTTCCATCCGGCCTGGTGACGAGCGCGTCGATCGCTTCGTTCAACAGGACGGTGGTGTGATTCCATGCGGTGTCCACCGTCTGCGCCGTCAGAAAGAGAAGTCCTTGAATACGTCGGGCATCTCACCGGCCATGGCCTCGGCCTCCTTGGCCTCGTAGGTGCCCTTGTCCCAGAGCTCGAAGTGGTGGCCCATGCCCAGCAGCATGGTCTCGCGCTCGATGCCTGCCGCCGCCCGCAGCTCCGGCGAGATCAGCACGCGCCCGGCGCCATCGATTTCGACATCCATGGCGTTGCCCAGGAAGATTCTCTTCCACCACTGGGCGGACATGGGCAAGGCCGCGATGCGCTCGCGGAATTTTTCCCATTCGGGTCGCGGAAAGATCATGAGGCAGCCGTGCGGGTGCCGGGTGAGGGTCAGCTGGTTGGCCGCCGTGGCGCTCAGCACCTCGCGATGCCGGGCCGGCACGGAGAGCCGGCCTTTGGCATCGAGACTGAGTGACGAGGCGCCTTGGAACACTGCAGCGTCTTTCGGGTGGGTGGACGACAGGACGGGGAGATGGGGCGTTTATTGCCACGTTCTCCCACTTTCCTGCACTTATTCCCACTGTAGCAGGAAAACTCAGCAACGCAAGCGATCCGGAACGGTATTTTCCAATGAAATCAAGCACTTAGGCGGCGTTGCTGGCGTGGGAATTTCGGTAAAAAAGCGTTCAGCATGAAGCACTTAGCACAGCCACTGAAAGTGTTCTGTGATCAGTTCTGACGGAGCTGAGGGGCGGCCGAGG
>DAIMZU010000191.1:0-5786 GCA_036733845.1 Ramlibacter sp. | reverse complement strand
TGACCAGCAGGGTCATGAGCAGCGAGCCCTCTTCGCGCGGCTTGACGTCGAACTTCACGCCGTTGTTGATGAGGTCCCCGACCAGGCCGCGGTCGAGGTAGGTGGCCGTGGTGCGGATGCGCCGGTCATCGGTCGTGATGGCCACGATCTCGGTGCCGCCCTGTCCTTCCTGGATGACGGCGTTCTTGATGCGGCGGTTCTTGACCTCCTCGAGGAAGTCGGAATAGCCCATCACGCTGGCGCCTGCGGCACCCCGGGTGTCGAACTGCTTGAATACGGTGAACAGCACGAGTGCGATCACCAGCCATACGGCCACCTTAGAAAACCACTGATTGTTCAAAACTCTGACTCCGACGAAGAGAGTGCATGGGCCAAGAATGCGTACCTGCGCCCCATTCTAGGGGTTTCAAGTGGGTGAGCACTTGAAACAAGCTACTTCCCCCCTAGCAACAAGGGCGCGATCGCGCAAGGGCTCACCCGGGAGTCTTGGGGCCAATGCCCACAAGGAAGGTCTCGGAGCTCTTGTCGCGCGAGGCCTTGGGTTTCAGAGGCTTTACGATACGAAAAGTTTCCTTGAAGAGCTTGACCAGCTGGCTGTAGCCGCTGCCGTGAAACACCTTGGTCACCAGGGCACCTTGCGGTTTGAGGTGGCCCAGGGAGAAGTCGATGGCCAGTTCCACCAGGTTCGCGATGCGCGCCGCATCGGCCGATTCGATGCCCGAGAGGTTGGGCGCCATGTCCGAGACGACCACGTCGGCCTTGCGGCCGGCGAGAGCCTGTTCGAGCTGCTGCAGCACCTCGGGCTCCCGGAAATCGCCCTGCAGGAAGGTGACGCCCTCGACTGGCTCCATCGGCAGGATGTCCAGTGCGATGACCGTGCCATCGAGCTCCCCCACGGCCGCCCCCTGGGGCGACAGCTTGCGGCGGACGTACTGGCTCCAGGCGCCGGGGGCGCTGCCCAGGTCCACCACCAGGTGTCCGGGCCGGATCAGGCCGAGCACCTCGTCGATTTCCTTGAGCTTGTACGCCGCGCGCGCACGATAGCCCTCTTTGAGGGCGAGCTTGACGTACGGGTCGTTGACGTGGTCGTTCAACCAGGCCTTGTTGACTTTCTTGCTCTTGGTCTTGACTTTCATGGAGGACTTCTTTCCAAAGGGATAATACGGGCATGCCCGCCATTGAACTGACCATCGCCGAACGCAAGGCGCACCGCGCCGAAGCACATCACCTCGACCCCGTGGTGATGATCGGCAACGACGGGCTGACGCCCGCCGTGCTGAAAGAGGCCGACTCCGCCCTGTCCGCCCACGGGCTGATCAAGATCCGCGTGCAGGGCGACGACCGCGCCGCACGCGAAGCCATGTACCAGCGCCTGGCCGACGAACTCGGCGCCGCGCCCATCCAGCACATCGGCAAGCTGCTGGTGCTCTGGCGTCCCAAGGCCGAGAAAGAGCGTACGGTCGACGAAGACCGCAAGCCCGGCCCGCGGGACTTCAAGGTGTTGAAGTACAGCAAGCGCGGCGGCCAGCGACCGGAGGTCAAGACCGTCCGGGTGCTGGGCAACCAGCGCCTCACGCCCGGCGGGCAGGTCAAGCGGTCCAAGCCGAAGCAGAAATCGGTGAAGAAGGGGCGGCTGGATTGAGTTCCGGGGTCGGCCGCCTGGCCCGTTCGGCCTGAGCCCCTACTCCGTTCGAGCTGAGCCTGACGAAGCCCCCACGCGCACCAACCCACCCCCCAGCTTCCACAACACAACCGCCGCGCATACCCACTGCGCCGCGAACAATCCTGTCCCCACCGCGTGCCACAGCCGCAGGTTCTCCCGAGCAATGATGCGCGGCGCCACGGCGAACTCCAGCAAGAGCGCGAGCAGCATGCCGGCCAGCAGGAAGCCGAAGGCACCCCCGGCTCTGGCCATGCTGACCGGGTCATCGCCGCGTCCCCGCAGCGCCAGCAGGATCAGCAATCCGCAGCCCACAGCGGCCCATGTCTGCGCAGAAAACAGCCGCGCGGCCATTCCACTGGCCATTGCCGACGTCGGCAGATGAGCAAACAGCAGGGGCACCACCCACGCGCCGACCGCCGTCAGGCTGCCCCACCAGAGGGCGGCGGCCAACAGCGCCGCGCGTTGGCGCCAGGGGGCAGCGTTCATGGGAGCCAGCGGCAGGATCAGACGTAGCGCACCGCGATCACTTCATAACGGCGCAACCCGCCCGGCGCCTGCACCTCCGCGGTGTCGCCCTCTTCCTTGCCGATCAGGGCACGCCCGATCGGGCTGGACACGTTGATCAGCCCCTGCTTCAGGTCGGCCTCGTCCTCGCCCACGATCTGGTAGGTGACCCGGTCGCCGGAGTCCTCGTCCTCCAGCTCGACCGTGGAGCCGAACACGATCTTGCCGCCGGCATCGACCGCCGACGGGTCGATCACCTGGGCGGCGGACAGCTTGCCCTCGATTTCCTGGATGCGGCCTTCGATGAAGCCCTGGCGGTCCTTGGCGGCATCGTACTCGGCGTTCTCGGACAAGTCACCCTGGGCCCGGGCCTCGGCGATGGCGTTGATCACGGCCGGGCGATCGACCGTCTTGAGGCGGTGCAGCTCGGCCTTGAGCTTCTCGGCGCCGCGCTGGGTGAGGGGGATGGTGGCCATGAGGTGTTCTTCCAGAGTCCAAAAGCGAAACCGCCGGCAGTTGCCAGCCGGCGGTGTGTGATGCCTGATTATGCCGAAATCGGCCGGCCTTGAGGTCTGGCGTACGCGCCGTCAGCCTTTATGCGGCACCGGAAGGTCCGCGACGACACCCACAGGACTCTACGACCTTCGATTGGAGTCCACATGTTCGCTGCCGTCTCCCCCGGAATACCTCCCCAGGCTCGCCAATCCGACGTGCCCGCGCAGGACGCGGAGGTCGCGGACGTCGAACTGGCCCGCGTGTCCCGGCCGGTCGCCGATCCACCACCGCCTGTAGCGCAGCGCGCCCGGGCAGTGGCGCAGGTGCACCCGCCGGTGGTATCCGGGGTCGTCCCCCTGCGCGACGTCTACCCCTTGCTGCGAACCGTTCCTCGTGCCCTCTATGCCTGCGCGGCCAGTGCCCTCACGCTCCAGGCGGTGCTTCCGGTGCGTGATGAGAATGCCCGGCTCGCACTGACGATCGGCACGGGAGTGGCGATGGTGGTGGCCGGCGTGGCGGCCGCCGTCGATATCGTCACACGCACCGTGGACGCCGGTGCTCGATGTGTCGACTGGCTGCACCAGCTGCCCGGGGACGCATCGGCGGATGACCAGCTGAGTGCCATTGTCGCCCACGTGGCGTTCGGCCGGGGACCACTGGACGAGCTGGGCTTGGGAGGCGCCATCGAACGCCTTCGCCTCGTTCGGGAAAGGCACCCGGGTGAAATCAGCGGAGAGCGCATGGCGCAATCCATCGCGAGACTGGCACATGCGGTGGTGGCTTCGACGGGATGGCCGCGACGCCTGGATGTCTTGACCGGCGCCATCTCACACATGTACCGCCGCGAAGAAATCAGCCTCGACTCGATGCTCGCGGCCATGGTAGCGATGCTGGACGCGAGGGTACCCGCGCACCAGGTCACTGAACTCAAACGCTATGTGATTGCCGCTGTGGCGGCTGCACCTCTCGACGACCGCGACCGCCAGGCGGCCCTCGTTCGGCTGGGCTTGCACTACGCCGACCCCGGCTTCAAGAGAATGATCGGCGAGCGCATGTGTGCGTTCGAGACAGGAACGCCCGAGCAACGCCTGGCGGCGGCCATGTTGCGGCTGAACGCCATCTCCGCGCCGCAGATCGGCGCCGTGCTGGAACGCCTCGAGCCGGCGCCAACGGGCGAGCGCGTTCCCTTCTCCGGTACCTCCATGCGCCTGAACGAGGCCGACGATACCGTCGACGTGCCGGTCCGCATCCACGTGTCAGACGGAAAGAAGCGATCCATGCCGATCTCGAAGAACTTCCAAGGGAACGCGGCGGGGAGCATTTCGGCCAGCCATGAGCACCAGCGCCCCGCCCCGGACCTCCAGGCGTGGGTGGAAGAAAGCCCGGCCACGCGCGCGGCATCCACGCCGGACTGACGAGGCGCCGGCACTGTCCCCAGCCTGACGGCGCCGCCCCAAGGCGGAACCCGGCGGCCCCACCGGTCAACCCACCTTGCGGACACAGCCGCCGCGCCGCGCCGTGTTCCCATTCCAAGACACCCCCTTCACCTATCCATGCAATCTACCCACATCCAACGACTTGCCATCCAACCGCCTTCGAGCGCCGCCACGCTGCAGGGCCAGCGAGACACGCCTGCAGCACAAGCCGGCTCGTTCTGCAGCCGCCCCGTGGTCGTGGGCACCGTGCCTTTCGACGAGCGCCTTCGCAACCACCGGATTTCCCAGGTGGCCACCGGCGCCGGCATGCTGGTGGGCGCCGCCGTTGCGTACTGGCAGGACTTGGGCACGGACGGCGTCAATGCGCTGGAGCCCCACACGGGCATCGACACCCGCAGCCCGGATGGCGCCACTGCCGCACAGGTGCTCGGCCCCATGGCCGGCGCAGCGGCGGGTTGGCTCACCAAGCGTCTGGTCATCGGCATCGGCAACTCCGCCGCTTACGGCTACGACTGGTTCCAGGCAAAGCTTGGCAAGACGACGCCGCAGCAGCAGCTGGACCAGGTAGTGGCCCAGGCGATCGCCGCGGGCCCGCTGTCGCTCGAGGGAACCCGGCATGCGCTGGCCCGCATCAAGAGCCTGCACGACACGTTCCAGATGCGCCCCGCCGATACCTTGCGAGCCTTGGCCAAACTGGGTGCCGCCATCCCGACCGAAGCCGGCGCGTGCGTCCCCCGGTCCGCCAGGCCGGCGGAGCACCTGATCCTGCTGCTCAACGCGCAGTACCTTGCTGGAGGCACGACCGGTGAACGCAATGACGCCCTGGTCCTTCTGGGATCCGAGCTCAAGCCTGGCCCGGGGACCACGGACGAAGTCCGCCAGGACTTCGCCCGCCTGATGGGGGCGATCTACGCGTTTCGCACGGCACCTGTCGACGGCAAGGCCGGCCTCCCGCTGGACATCCTGGAGGATCGCGCGAAGTTTCTCCAGGCGATGCGCACGACCGCCATGTTCGAGAAACACCCGTCCCTGTCCACGATGGAAGCGGAGTTGGAGTGTTCGGTCAGGAATTACGACGCGACACGGCCCAAGCCGACTGAGTACCGCCACGGCGCAGCTCCTTCGAGCGACGCGAACGCAGCGGCGAAGGAGCTGATCGGCGAGTTCGTGAAATCTGTGCCCCACGTCCGCGTTGCGAAGCAAGCGGCGGCACTGAACCGGCTGGTGGATCAGTTGTGCCGGCTCGATCGCGGCGGACTGGATCCGCAGGCCTTCAATGCCCTCAACGGCTATCTGAGCGACAGAGCGGGCGCGCCAGCCCCGCTGGGTGACTCCGTCAACCGGGCAAGATTCATGGTCAACCACTGGCTGGGTGGGCGTGAATCCGCAGACAGCAAGGGACACGGCGCCTCGGTCATGCGTGAGCTGGCCCTGCGGATGGATCCCCGTGCGGGTGATGCCTGGGCGTCTGCGCCCTGCAACTTGCTGGAGCACCTCGCGTATCTGGCGAGCCAGTCCCCCGGCGACACCGCGCTCCAGGCGCTGAATCGCGAGGCCTGCAGCAACGATCGCATCAGCGAGCGGCTGGCCGAGGCCCCGCTGGACGACCTGCGCAAGGAAGCCACCGCCGCCCTGGGCGTGGTCCGCCACCGTGGCAAGGTCCCCAGTGAACGCGCCGAGGGTTACCT